>JAABXR010000197.1:329-12158 GCA_011776225.1 Phycisphaerae bacterium | reverse complement strand
AACAATAAATTTTAAGGAGTTTGAATTATGAACGGCAAAAAAGTGAAACTTATGGTCATTTTAATGTTGCTGGTCTGTGTTGGTGCTGCGCAGGCTAGGATAAAGCTGGTGGCGCTGCCTGAGAGGGCGGCGACAGTGATTCGGCTGGACAATCCGCAGTGGACTTTGATTGAGGAAGAGCGTGTGCTTACTCTTCAGAAAGGGCTCAATAAAGTGGACTTTTCATGGAAAGGCGTCAGTATCGATGCCGACTCGATTCGACTGAGGGCGCTCGACCATCCGGATAAGGTAACACTTCTGAGTGTAAGCTATCCACCCAATGAATCTGCCCTTGTCTGGGACATCAGCAGCGACAGTGATTATGCTGAGACTGTGCGAATCAGCTATTTGCTTCGCAATATCGACAGGCTGATTACTTATAAGGCTATAGCCGACAAGGCGGAAACGGAAGTTAATCTGAAAAGCTATCTCGTATTGCGGAACTTCTCAGGTGAGGATTTCGACAAGGCAAGAGTGCTTCTGGATTATGGGGAGGCTTTCGAGCAGGGCATCGACCACGAAGAGACCAAGCGGATGCTGTTTCTAAAGGCCCCGAAGGTACCGATTACGAAGGTCTGGACATTCGATGCGGCCAAGCTGCCGTGGGACCCTGAGAAACTGGAGAATAAGAACGTGGGTATCCCTGTGAGCTACCGAATCGTAAATGATACCAAAAGCGGGCTTGGTGAATTTGCACTCTGGGGCGGTAAGGCCCGTCTGTTCCAGGATGATGGGCACGAGAGCACCATCTTTTTGGGTGAGGACGTAACAGGTATGGTCCCGGTCGGTGAGAAGACCGAGCTTTATATCGGCGACAGCAGGGACATCGTCGTTACACAGCGAAAGATGAAGGACGAAAGAATCAATTTACAGAGGAATAACGACAATAGAGTAGTCCTTTACGACACTGATGAGCTAATCACCGCCAAGATTGAGAACTTCAAGGATAGTCAGGCTGTATTGACGATGATCCAGCACATTCCCGGTCAGTGGGACATGGAGAAGTGCAATATGAAGTATAAGCGTAAGAATGCCGGCACCCTTGAGTTTGAGATTAAATTGCCTGCCCGTACGGAAGATGGTCCTGCCGTCAAAGAGCTTAGCATGCACTACCATCGCCGTAATGTACGGCCGTGAGGAAACGGAATATAGACCTAAAGGAGCAGCAAAATGAAACGTATAATATTTAGATTACTTATAATCGCTGCAGTCGCCGGTAGTGCATGGGCGAAGGTTGATTTGGTAACTCTTCCATCGCGGGACACGGTTCAGCTTACTATCTATAATTCAGCGGATATGACTTTGGTGCGGGAAAGCAGGGCACTAACGCTTAAAAATGGCAAAAACAAGCTGCAATTCTCGTGGGCAAATACATTGATAGATCCGACGAGTCTGGAGATGTTTCCCAAGGCCAGCGCGGACAAAATTGATATTGCTGATTTGACCTATCCGCCGAGGGTAAGAAACCTGGGCCTGTGGAATATCGAAAGCGGCGTAAGCGGCAAAGTGCCGGTGGAGATTACGTATCTGACCAGCGGCCTGTCCTGGCGGGCGTTTTATATGGGTACCTTGACAGAAGATGAAAAGACGATGCGCCTGCAGGGCTATGTGCGGGTTACCAACAACAGCGGCGAGGACTACGAAAACGCCCAGACACGCCTCATTGTCGGCAAAGTCCATATCCTCGACCAGATAGCACAGCTTGCGAGGCGGCAGTATCCATACGGCAAACCCGGGGAAGTCAGACCAATGCCACGTTCATCTATCTCGAGAGGGATGAGGACCAGAGAAGCAATAGTGGAATTTGCTGATTTTGCTGGTGTGCAAGAAAGGTATGGGCGGAAAGAAATCAAAAAGGAAGGTTTGAGTGAGTATTTCCTTTACACGATTGAGGGGACGGAGACGATTCCGACCGGCTGGTCGAAAAGGCTGATGAGCTTTGATGTCGATGAGGTTCCGGTAGTGAATCTGTATAAATTTGAGCAGGAGCGTTATGGAAATTCTGTGGTTCGGTTCCTTAGCTTCAAAAATGATGAAGAACACAAGCTCGGAGATACACCGATACCAGGCGGGTTGCTCAAGGTTTACAGAAGTGCTGATGAACAGGGACACTTATCTTATACGGGCCAGTCCTCGTTTAAGTATATTCCTGTTGACGAGGATGTGGAACTCAATCTTGGTGCGGTTAGCGATGTGGTTGTAGAACCGAAGCTTATGGACTATGAAACGAAGAACTACAGGTTCGACAAGGATCGTAACATATCCGGCTGGGATGAAGTCCACAAATTCAAGATTGAAGTAAGAAATACTCGTGATATTTCAGCGAAAGTAGAAGTTAAGCGTAACTTTCCAACGCAATACTGGAAGCTTCAAAAAAGTGGTGAATTCGGTAAATTTGAGAAGGTCGACCTGGATACGGTCAAGTTCACGTTGACCTTAGAGCCCAGGTCAGCGAAGAAATTCCAGTATGTCCTGACGACTTATCATGGTGTCCGGCAGGAGAAGTGAACAACAAAAGCCGCTCGATAAGTATAACTCACATTTTGTTTAGTTTAGCTATAGCCTGAGCTATCTGGCCACGGCGGACTTCGATCGGACTTGGATCTTTCGTAAAAGTAGTCATATCTTTAGTAATTGTTTCTGGTACATCAAGGAGTGCAAGGTATTTTTGGTGTTGTCTTGTGGTGAGTTTGTCTTTTTTTGCTTTAAGTAGTTTTTCCAGTATCACGAGATATTCGTAGTCCTCGATTCCATCACGCAGCATTTCCCAGCGGATACTGTCCACCGGCCCATCGAGTACGGGGCCGGCCGGGTGAGCATCTGCGGCTGCAACGGGTGGATAAATGAATCGACCGTCACCGTTGCCCCAGGGTCTTTTGTTGCCTTTGGGTGTGCTGTATCCACTAACCCAGCCCATAGGATCTTCATAAGGATTCTGAGGACACTCAGGGTCGGGATATGCGGCCGAGCTCGTCCAGTAGTTAGTCTGCCAGACGAGAATGCCATCAATCCTGCGTTTCCAGGTCTGCCAGAGCCAGACCCGCAGCTCGGTTCCGGGATGGTCGATAAACAACGTGCAATAGGGTGCCTTGGGACCTGTGCAGACGTACCACCAGAATTTATCCCCGAACGCCCTCCGTTTCTCGGCCGCATCATCTCGATACAGGTTGGAAATGACGCAGTAAATATTCGGTCCACCTTCGAGTTTGGATTCGGGCTGTTCGGTGAGCATTCGAGGAATTCGCGGGCAGTAACGTTTTAGTTTATCAAAGCCGTTCATGACAAACGCATACTGGTCCGGGCTTGGTTCGTCAAACCAATAGACATAAGCCTCATTCAGCCAGTCTCTTTCGGCCAGATGTTTCTCCATTTGCCTGCAGTAGGATTCGAGGATGATAGGATACTCCGGTTCATCCTCCTTAAAACCCAGCAGAGATGGTTCGTGGATTGCATGAAAAGTTCCGCCGCCAAGACCTGGTATGCTTAGGCGAAACGAATTGAAATGATACTTACCAATCGCTCGCTTCATTGCCTGATCCCAATCTGAGAAATCGAATCTGACTTTCAACTGCTCAGAAGGCGCAATAAGCTTGGTCCGTTTTTCGATATCAAAATTACCGCCCTCAACCAATTCTTTTCCATTGGCTGCGTCTTTCAGGGAGACCTCATCAAACCATACAAGACCCATCAATTCCCCCGCATCGGTCCAGGTAGTCGCTCTTACCATAGGCCTTATGAACTTGGCTCCTTTCGGAAAATCTCTCACTAAAGCTTCAAAGAGCTGCCATCTGCCGTTGCCCTTTAATGTCATATCCTTATTCCTACCGGACATCCACTCGCCGTTCTGGTCGTAGTTGTTAAGTGCGATGCCGAAGCGGTGGTCCGGTACTGCTGTACGATACCAAAATCGTACCTGCAGACCACCGGTCGGTATTTCTATGAGCGGCCGGTATGAAACAGTTACATTACTCTTTGGGTCATCATCATAAATGAGCAGCGCTCCATTGCCGGAATGAGTTTCATTATCTACAATGCGCAGCCCCTCCCAGTTCGCATATTTATTGTCGGCCGGTGGCTTAACGTTGGGCCATGTTACCTTGATTCTATCAAGCGGCGCCGGATTATATGGTGAAATATGGTGGTTGCTGAAGTTCGTCCAATACTTTTCGAGTACCAGACGCTTGTTTTTCTCGCTGGAAATCTTCTGATAGCGAAATACATTGCCCGGTGAGAATCCAAAAGCCGTTGTACAAGTCATCCGGTCGGGAAGCTCGAAATCATAGACCTCAACATGCACGTTGATAGCGTCGTTATAGTTATGTCCCTCAAGATAGAGGACCCCGGTGTAAGTCCCTGCAGGAAGACCGCATGGTACTTTAAAGCGGAGCCAGAACGGCTGATTCTTATTCGCTTTTAGATCAATCGGTCCTTTTAATGGCGGCAGTGGATCCGGCCAGAGACCGGTTAACGAACTTTTGTCGGTAGGCCTGGTGACATTGACGTATCGTACCTTGAGTATCTCGATATTCTCTCTTGGAAAAACCTCCGTAAATGCAAATGTGGAAGTACGTATGGTAAAATCCTTCAAGCGAAATGTCGGTCTAACTACTAACTGAACAGCTTCGGTTTCATTTTTTGCCACACGTATTGTAATTGCCTGGCTCGTTTTTTTGGGCAGGGGCTTGTCCGGGCTAATTTTCCAGCCGGATGATGCCCACCACAAAGCGACTTTGTTAGTGGAACTCGCAAGTAGCTCCCCATAAGTAACGTTGAAATAGTCGCTTGTTTGAGCGCAAACAGTTCGGCCAGCCAGCAGAAGCAATAAGCAAAACATTTTTTTCACCATGATATACCACCCTTCAAGTAGGATTCCGAGTTCAGGTACGTCGACAATCTTCGTTACTTCCTTAGATTCTCCATTATAAACAGGCGTTCGTCAAGATGTGTATTCGTGCAACAATTTTTTGAGTTTATAAGTCTTCCTTCATAAAAGATTTAGGCGTTTTTGAGGCAGAAACGTTAATTTCCTCAAATTTTTTCAAAAAAATTGTTTTTTTCTTGCACGGGTATTGCCGATACTGTATGCTGTATTAAGTAACTAATACAGTAATACATAGTAAGGATAACCGGTATGCTACTTGAAATCGACCATCACAGCGGAGTGCCGATTTATCGGCAGGTAATCGAGCAGATTCGCAGGCAGATTATGGCCGGGCGGTTGAGCGAAGGAGAGCAACTAATGTCTGTGCGAGAGCTTGCAGCACAACTGCGGGTCAATCCAATGACCATCAGCAAGGCATACGCACTGCTTGAGGTCGAAGGGCTGGTTGAAAGACGCCGCGGGATAGGTCTGTTCGCAGCCAAGCTTCGAAAGGATAAAAAAGCACAGACCAGGGCCCAGCTTCTGGAAGAGATTCTGAGAAAGGCCGCAGTGACGGCTGTGCAGTTGGGAATACCTGAAAAAAAAGCCGGAGAAATGCTGGCCAGGTTATACCGAAAATACGATTCAGGAACGAGGAGCCACTCTAATGAATAACGAGAAACCAATAGTGCAGATGCGCAAGGTCTGTAAACGATTCGGAAAAATAAAAGCCCTTGACGATATCAACCTTCAAATATACCCCGGAAGGATAATAGGATTGCTCGGAGCCAACGGAGCAGGCAAAAGCACACTACTTCGACACATAATCGGACTGTACCTGGAGGATGAAGGCCAGTGTGTCACTTTTGGCTGCATAGCGGGAAAACTGGGGCCGGCGGAGCTTGGGCGGATAGGGTACGTTCACCAGGAAGGTGAACTGCTCGACTGGATGACAGTCAGACAGTTTATCCGTTATGTCAGCGCATATTATCCCAACTGGAACCGTGAACTTGAAGAAAAGTACATCGAAGACTTCGAGATTTCAACCAGGGCACGTGTCGGTTCTTTATCCCCCGGGCAGAGGCAGAGACTGGCGATACTTTTGGCGATAGGGTGTGAGCCGGAACTGCTGATACTGGATGAGCCGGCGGCGGCGCTGGATCCGGTGGCACGCGCGCAGTTTCTGGATTTGCTGCTGCAGATTATCCAGGCGGAGAATCGAACGATTATTATTTCATCTCATATTCTAAGCGATGTCGAGAAGGTCATCGATCACGCAGTGATAATGAAAGAGGGTCGAATCTTGCTGGATTGCAGTTTTGACGAATTGCGGGAGCGGTTCAGCCTGGTGCGTATCAGTGCTTTGGGCAAGGAACTGCCGGCCGAATTACCTTTTGAAAACATCTTGCATTGTAAGCGAAGCGACGGGCAGGCGATACTAACTGTGCAGGACTGCCCGCCAGAGAAATTACAGGAGCAGGCAAAAAGCCTGGATTGCTGGATTGAGATTGAGACACTGCCATTGGAAGATATATACAAGATAGTTGTCAGTAAAAAAGAAAACGTTACCGGAGTGTAAAAATGAGTATCTTAACCGTAAATTTGAAGCACCTTTATCAACGTCGTGGGCTCTGGCTGGTTTATGTGATATTGGTACTTTTTGCGTTTGCAGGTATCGCGGTGTTGTTTAAGGGGCCGGAGGCCGGGCAGGGACGATTTATAGGATTAATTGTGTTGGCGTTTGTCATTGGGCTTCTGTTGGCTGTGCTGCCGTTAGAGGTCCTGTCCAAGCCGTTTTCCTATTGTCTGCCGGGCCACCGGAAGATGGTGAGGAGATTGGTATTTTGTGTGGGAATAGTGTTTAACCTTTTAGCGTCGCTGCTGTTTTTTATATATCCCGATTTAAGTGTGGGTCAATTGTTACTTGTGGTTTGCTCGGCTTTTGTTGCGGGTCTGATTTCTTATTTGCTTGGTGCCGGACTTGCTTTTGGCATAAGGAACTCGGTGGCTTTCATAGGATTTCTACCATTGGTAATTGTCACAGGAGGATTTTTTGACCTGCATACAGTTTTAGAACGGGTGATTGTTGAAAATCCCCTTGTGGTTATCTCGGTGGGAATTTTGAGCAGTTGTGTTGTGTGGTTCTGGCTGGGCGATGAGGGCCGGGCGCGACGTTACTGCAATGTGCCGTGGGTTGGTTTCTTCGATGCCTGGAATCCAGACAAGATGAAAAGAATCAGTCGAATTAGAATGGCCGGAAAGTGGAAAAAATTGGAAAAGTACACGAATTTGAGGATAGAGAATTTTTATCTCGGACGTATGAACAGGTATGACTACGTCAGTGCCGGACGATATATATGGGGTGCGTTATATGCGGCTTCAGTGGCGCCCGTATTACACTGGAATAGTATATTGTCAATCGTAATTATGGTAATTCTGATGTCATTCTTACTTGGTTATATGGGACCGGCGGCCACATTTATGTTTTTCTTTATACCGATCATGATCGTGATGAATATGCGGCTGCCGGTGCACTCAAGTATGCTGATTTCGGGGGGCCGAAGAGAAAGGTTTGCCGGGTCAATAGCAGCCGTCGCTGCAGCAGTAGTTCCGATTAGCGTTGTGGTTATAGCGATGGTGGCTTTATCTATGCTGTTAGAGATGGTTATACCGGAATTCACATGGCGAGGAGTCAACTTTACTTATCGCGTTATAAATGCAGGGAATCTTTTTATTCCTTTGGTGATTACACCTTTTGCTTTTGCTATCCGGTTAATTTTTTACAGAAGGCCGGTTTATACAATGTTATTACTTATGTTGATAATCTACCTTATGATTTTCACAGCACTCATCTGGTCGAAGCAGTTAAGTGCCATGATAAATCTCATTTCTATTACGGCCATGCTGGTCCTAGGCTGGGGCACTGTTTTGTTGGTTTTGCGTTACGTCTGTATGAAGCGGAGCCTGACTGGGAATGGGTGATACATTCGCGCAGCAATGACAAAGAGGCAATACGGGGGATTAGAAATATTAATCGTCGAGTGAGTGTGGTAATTTTTCAAGAGGGCAGCCGGGGCATCTGGCCTTGGGCTTGCAGAATTCTTTGCCGATCCTTACTAATAATGCGTGGTATTCATTGAAAAGCTGCGTGTCCTCCGGCAGATTCGACTGGAATAATTCACGCAACTGCTCGTAATTGGCATCAGGCTCGATTAGTTGGTGGCGAAAAGCGATCCGAGCGGTGTATGCGTCTACGACAAAAATAAGCCTCTCGAAAGCGTAGAGCAGAATCGAGTCTGCGGTCTCAAAACCGATACCGTTTATCGATAAAAGTTCGGCCCTTAATTGGCCGGTATCAACGGTTTCAAGGTTTGCCAGTTGGCCATCGTAATTATCGAATAGCCAGTTTATAAAGTTTTTGAGCCGTTTTGTTTTTATGTTGTAATAACCGGCTGGTCGAATATATTCGGCAAGCTGTGAGACCTCAAGATGATAAAGCTTTTCGGGTGTTAAATAGTCGGCTGATTTTAAATTTACTATTGCTTTTTCGACGTTGGCCCAGCTGGTATTCTGGGTCAGTATAGCCCCTGTGATTATCTCGAATTGACTCTGGCCGGGCCACCAGTGTTGGGGGCCGAAACTGTCGAAAAGCAACTGGTAAATTTCGGTTAACTGTGTGCTTATCATTGACTTAATTATTTTTGTGAAAAAGTCGCCGTCTTTGTCTATTGTAATTTCAAATCATTTGAAGTAAACTCTCTGAAATTTATACGATTCAGTCAACTAATTTTTTGATGTTTAATACAAAAGCTCAGAAATGTTATATGGTAGAAGATGTCTAAACGAATAAAACAAAGAAAAAGACACAGCACGAGCCAGTTGCTTAACTTCGCGAAGGATTCCTATCTTGATAGGACATCTCGTCCGATTTACGCTATAATCTTTCTGCTCCCCTTTATCATTTTCTACGAGGTGGGAACGATTCTGATCAATACGGACACGCTGAACCAATCTCAGGTTCGAGTTGTGGCGTTTGTATGGCTGCAGAATCTGCTTGAATATATGGGTTCCAGCGATAAACTGGCGTGGGTGGCGCCTCCGGTGGCGGTTGTAATAATTTTAGTAGCATTGCAATTATCGTCACGCAAACCATGGGGATTTAGCCTTATCGACCTTTGTCCGATGGGTATCGAGTGTATTCTGCTTGCGGTGCCCCTGATTGTATTGAGTTTGTTTTTGAATAGTCCGCCCGAGCCAAAGGATGATATTGACCGGTTCGGTAACAATGCGAAGCAATATCGTATGGCATCCGGCCTGTCGCATGATTCGAAATTGGAAACTTACAACACGAATTACGACAAGATTGTGCTGAGCTGTTCTTCAATTACAGGAAACAGCTTACTGGCGGCAACAACAGAGACCGACAGCGGTGAAGTTAAAAGTGATTCTTTGTGGGCGAGTATTATTACCGGGATTGGAGCGGGGATTTATGAGGAGCTTGTTTTTCGGTTGATTTTAATATGCATTTTGATGCTGTTTTTCCAGGATCTTCTCAGGTTCAGCCATAAGAATTCGATTATACTTTCCGTTCTTGTCTCGGCGGCGTTGTTTAGCGCGCATCATCATATAGTTTTTGTAAATGGGCAATTGGCATTGAGTGCTGCATTTAACGGGACCGAGTTTGGTTTTCGAACAATTGCCGGTGTTTATTTTGCTGTTCTTTTTGCGATTCGCGGCTTTGGAATTACCGCGGGAACTCATGCTTTTTATGATATTATTGCAACAGTTATAAACGCGGCTTTCTTTAGTAGCGGAAATTAACCGGCGCAATTGCGTTTTAAATCTTTTTTTTCGTAAAACTTCACAACTGTTAGTCATTTAGCTTGCGGAACTTGCAAAACAATCGTCCTATAAGCCCGGCAATCGGCCCTATCAATACTGATATTGTCCTTGATTTAGATGAGAGAATTGTGTATAATAACACTAATAAAGTAAGTTAGTTTTTTGTTTTGGGGCAACTTGATTATGGAATCACCACAGATCAATGTGGCTATTGAAGAATTGACATTCAGTCTTTTTCAAAGACCTTTACATCCGGAGCTTTTCCAGATTTACGCCAATCGACGGTTAAAAACCGCCAAATACGAGGCGATGATCTGGGTTACAGGATGTACTCATGTTATCAGTGTTTTTACCGTGGATGCCTGCCTGACCGAGGTGGTAAGCATACCCGGCCAGATGCTTCCGACTCGTGGCCTGATTGAGCGTTTTCAATTCCGTGGTCCGCGCTCTCACAAATGCACTTTGAGCCAGGGGCTCAATTATATGACCGATTTTCAAGTCGAGAAGATGAGTCCGAATTTATATCGGCAGAGCTATGTCGACCTCGACCGATTTGCCCGGAACCGCGGAGTGTTCGTTAAGTTTCCGGAACTGGAAGTCGGTGGTTTGCAGCCGTTTTGCTATGTTGACTTCGAGGCAAGACGCAGTGAGCTGCACATTCACACTTTTGCAGCTTATCCGGAGCAGGTGACGATGATTAAAACTCAATCGCTGTTTGATTTTCAGTAAGATAAGATCAACTGTTTGTTTAACTTCCCTGCAACTGGACCCTTTGCTTTAAAACATCCATTTTTCCGCGGATTTCCTCCGACATTCTGCTGTTTGGGAAATCGCGCATAATCTCGTGGCCGACCTGAATGGCTTTTTCCCATTGCTCTCCTGAGACGGCCAGAGAGAACTGGATGCCGAGGTTGTGCAGCTTATCCTTGAAAACATCCCTCGCTGCTTTCTGCAGGGCCAGACCTTCCTCAGGGGTCAGGTAGAGATCGAGCTCCCTTAGAATCTCCAGACTGCGGTCTGTGGCATGGCGTTTTACGGCGTCATCCCAGGCGTTGAGCAATACTTTTTTGCGTTCCTCCTTTTTTTCGATTAATGTTTGACGCATTGCTTTTGCTTCTTCGGAGTCGGGATAAGCGCTGATTAATCTCTCGATCCGCGTGCCTGCTATGACCCATTGGTAGTTTTCGAAGAGCTTTTCGATGGCTTTTATGGCCTGTTCTATGCGTTCCTGGTCGGTTGCGCCGCGGTGCTTGTCGGCCTCGTTTCGGAGATGCTCAGCCAACTCTTCATATCCCCTGCAATTGGCAATACCATCAATGATGTCATAGGCACCGTCAATATCCTGATGCTCGAGTTTGTCAAGAACGGTTTCTGTTAGAAACTGCTTGTTGGCATCCTGGAATACAATCGCCTTCGCTTCTTCACTAAGATGGGTGATTTTGTTGATTTCCGCCAGCACGGCTTGGCTCTTTTTGACAGCTTCGGTCATCACTTCCAGCTTTGCAGTATTATCCTGAATAGCATCCAGTATTTTGACTAATTTTGAGAGTGTGGCTATAAGGGCGATTATAAAAACCCCGGCGAGTAACAGCCATGCGAGCGAAGGTATCTCTTCGTTTGTACGGAAAATGTTGGTAGTAAATGTGACCACTATAATGATAATGGCCAAAACCATTAATCCACCGTATACGGCAACAATGCGCCACCTGAATTCCCAGGACGGGCTGTTTCTTGGAGAGTCCATAGCAGCACCTTTAAAAAGGGATTCCACAATAAAACTCTATCATAATATCATACATTTTAAGACCCCTTTTGTCAACATGAAAAGCACGCGATTGCCTGTTTTGGCACGGGATATGCTAAGAGCCACTTTATTTATGTTTATATGCTTTTTTTCGGCAAAATTGCAAGGAGGCCGAAGAATATTATAGAAATCTTTCATTATCCTCGAAGTTGATACCAGTTTCAACACCTCCAAATTGTAGTAAAATTGGGTTTGTTTGGGTTTGAATTGGGTTCGTATAGGCGTTTTATTGGCTAAAATTGGGTTCGTTTTGGCTTTGTTTGGGTTTGTTTGGCTTTGTTTT
>JAABXR010000197.1:0-270 GCA_011776225.1 Phycisphaerae bacterium | reverse complement strand
GAATTTGGCTTTGTTTTGCATAAAAAGGTGAATTTGTAGTGCGCTCATGACATTTGTAAAGGTATCTCTACAGATGTAGAGTGCTTTATAAGCACATAAGTAGCGCCGCCTTACAGGCGGCGGAAGCTGTAAATCGTTTATTAACCACAGATTACGCCCCATTAGAAACAAAAAACATGTTTCTAACGGGGTAAACAGATTTAGCGATCCTACTTGGTAAGCAGGCAAGAACCAAAGAATCACTTGATAAGCAGGCAAGGATCGTATTTG
>JAABXR010000353.1 GCA_011776225.1 Phycisphaerae bacterium | reverse complement strand
AGTATTCGATTCAGATCCCCTGCCTGCACAGATGTTTAGTGACCTTAAAGCCGCAGTGGTTAAGATCACAGCTGAGGTCGAAGGGATACCAAAAGCCGGGACTGGTTTTATTGTAAGACTGGACCAGGATGCAACTTACATCGTCACGGCAGCTCATGTAGTGGCAGGAGATAAGCATCCTGAAGTCGAGTTTTTCACTTCAAGGTATAATCCGGTTAGCGTAATCGTGATTAGACAAAAGGTCGAAACCGACATAGCACTTCTAAAGGCCGGAGGTGAAAAGAACCTGCCTGATGGGTTGTCGGCTCTTAGTCTGGCACCCTCGCTTCCTCTCGAAGAGGGCGATAATGTAAGCGTGATTGGAATCCCACGTTCGCTGGATACCTGGGTGGTTGTTGAGAGGAAAATTGTTCAGCCAACAGGACTTGAAATTGCTTTCACCGGGCCTATCGGCGAAGGGAATTCCGGCGGGCCGCTTATAAAAGATGGTCAGGTAGTCGGGATGGTCATAAAAGACGGGCGGGAATTCGGATCTGCTATTTCAGCAGCCATTATTAAGTTTTTTCTGGAAGATGTGCTGCCGCAACCTGAACCTGGGAAAAAGAGGCCGCCCGATCCATCAATGGAAGATGAATTTAAAGTAAGGTATCATATAGGAGGAAGTTCTCTAATCGGTATCACATCTAATGCTCACTATACGCCAATTGGTATTCGTTCCCTTTATCATTTTAAGAAGTACACCATTGGAGCATCCTTTGGAAAAGTTATCAATCAGGGCTACGTGACTAGCGAGAGTGTTGAACTACATTTCCATGATATGGTATTTGTGGAGNNCTGTTGTGGAAAAAAAAGCTAACTTCTATTTTTGCTGGACTTTCGGTAACCTATTCAAACCCTATCAAGAATTCTGATAGTAGAATAAGCAAGATCGGGTTTCATCCTCAAGTCGGTCTTTATTGGCAAAGAAATTATCCAATTTCTTTGAGGATTAGTGGAGGTTATGTTATATTTTCTTCAGAAGAAGATATAAACCCCTCCGCATTTACATTCGAAGGTGCACTATTATTTAGCTTTTAACGAATTATTCCCTAAATCATGCGTGAAAAATCAGTACGATGTTAATTACCAACCAATGAAGGGTTCTCGGTCCCGACTGCAATTTGCCCCTTATACATCGGTTAATTTGGGCCATGTCTCTTTGGGAAAGGTTTACAAGATTAATTTGAAATCGATTACCGCGGGTGCTGACCTGGTAAAACCGAGATCATAACCGTAGGTTTCTGTTCAAATGCCCCCGCTGCTCCAATTGGTTTAAGAAAACAGAATCGAGAGAGAACCCAATGGACTTCTCCAAAGAATCTCCTTCATTCGTATCATCAAGCGAATTCATGTGTTGAATTAACATGACGAGTATTTTGAACTGAGACTAAAAATATCGTCGCAATTCCACTCGAATATAAGTGTCCCGTCGAAAGGCGTACAGAAAGTCTGAATTGTCTAGGTTCACAAATCCTCGTATTTCCAGCGTCGCTTTGAATGCACTCCCGACTCGTCGGCTTGCTTCAAGATTTAGAAAGCTGCTACGGTTTTTGCGATCGATGATGGCTCCAAACAGCAGCTCTGTGCTCTGCACATCGTTGAACCCCAGGCGCGTGCCGAGGAAAATGTCGTCCTCAAAAGCGGTGGGATAAAAGTTGTTGGGATCACGGTCATCGAAAAGATATTCGGCGATAACGCCCAAGTCGATGGCGCTGTTACGAATATTTGCAAAGGTGTACTCGAATCCAGCTGCAAATGCGGTCATCCGTTGCTTGCGGGTCTTCCGAGATATGGCCTCCAGCTTCCATAGCCAGCCGCCAATCGTATATTGCAAATCCAGGCTGGTCTGGTCAATAAGATTGTAAACCGGTGTCAGTACTTCGTTGTTATTTTCGTCTCGTCCTGGCAGAAGGCGGGGCTCGCGGTCAGTTCCGGAAAAATGGGCGATTCCAAGATCAAAATTGCCCAGTGTATGAGAATAACGAACCGCCCAGTCTATGTGCTTTTCTCCAGCATCAGATTCATACTGTACCTGACTATTATCTACAGTGACGGGAAAACGTAAGCGACCGTCCACGCCTGGAAACGTTTGCGTTCTGAACCCCGGAAGGACAAAAAAGTTGATTACCCCCCAGTTTCGAATCCAACTGAAACTGACCATCGGCTGCCCCAGCTTGTGCTCGCCATCAATATCCTCAACAAGATCCGTTTGGTTAATGATATCCACCAGGTGCACGGACTCCGTGACCCCCCAGAAAACCCGACGCAACCCCACCCTTAATTCCCAAGTTGATCCGACCCACTGCCAATACAACTCGCGAATGTCGAAATGGGTGCGTTTGCCATCATGTTGATCGTAGCGCAAAAACGGTACAAACAGGACACTTTGCGTTCCGTTGGCCCAATCATGATAATATTCTGGCTGGAGTGCCAGTGACACACCAGTTCCTTTCTGAACAGGCGCCAACGGCGATCTTGGGAAAATCCGTGACTCCGTAGCAACAAATCCGGTGATTTCGCCGGCGAAAGCAGGCCTATCGAAAGACATCAGCAAGGAAGTTAATATGAGTAAATACAGTGGGAAAAAACGAGAGTGAACGATAGATATTACAATCTTTGAATACGACATTTTAGACCTCCAGACCACTTTTGAGACTTCTTTACGAATTCAATTAAGGTTTAGTGATGAGACTCCGGCTTTGGTGAAAGGCTCTTTCATCACCAAAGCCGAAATTCATCAACGCAAATATGGCAGTTAATTACCGTACTCGTTTCAAGCTGTTTTTGTTAAAATCTTTGTCTGTTAATCCTGTAGCAAACTTGTAATTCTGCCACTTCAAAATCGTACTCTTGCCGGTTTGGTGATTAATCATGCGCATCTCGTCGGCGCGCCAGTACTTGTTGAGATACTGCTGATATCCGTGATAGGTTAGGGTCTTCAGCAATGCATTTTTACGGTCATAAAAGTCAATTTTAAGCGGACGATAATGGTCCTTATCAACCCAACCTACCTGGCGAGTATACCCGGATTTTTTATCCACCGGATAACGCTCAATGACAAAAACCTCTTGCCCTTCGTAGATCTCTTCTCTCAGAAATTTGTAGGTGTATTTTTCCACTTCTTGCGAAGCAATGTCCTCATAAGCGAACTCGCTACCCATAAACGGACCGGATTTGTTGTTGGAAGCGATTCTTTTAACTCGCTTCAATGCCGGAAGATAAAGCCATTGGTCATCTGCGCCCACTTTATGAGTAAATGAAAGAAAGGCGGTACCCTTGACGTCACGTGGCATGTCGAAGATGACCAGCGACTTGTCGCCATCGCCATCGACTTCAAGCGTACGGGTGCGGAGTTCCCGAATACTTTCTTCACCGTGGCGATTTCGCAGAATCATGGTCATATCTGCTGTGAAATCGCCAAATCCGGTATCACGCTTATCTGCTTCCACCGCTATTGCCAGACCACGCTCCTCGGCGCTTTTTTCGGAATCTGCCCAGCCAAGTAACGGGAGGGCCATAATTGTCCAGAAAGTCAACCCTACCACAAGTAGCCATTGCATGGATTTTGTTGATTCCAGCACTACAGCATGAGACGTCGTTTGAAACTGTTGGGGTGAATAGTTCTTTGAGTTAAACATGATAGTCTCCTCAGTTATTTGTTCATTGTCGTTATTTGTAAATTTCTTGATTACGTGCGTAAATTGGTGCAAACTCAGGCTCAAGTTTGGGACTGGTCGACTTTTTCTTCGTACCAATCACCATCTTTGCAGCTTTCTTAGCGTCGAGAGCCATCAACAGAGGCGGCAGAAAAAAGAAATCCACAACAAGCGCCAAAGCGATCGTAATTGCAGTCATTTTGCCCATGCTGGCGTTCATGTCAAACGCGGACATGGCGAGAATCACAAAACCTACGACTAAGATCGCTGAGGTAACGACCAAGGCCCGTCCAACCGTCGAAAAGGCGTAGCGTATGGCCTCCTGCGCGTCCATATTTTTTTCCACTCTGGCGCGTCGGTATTTGGCCAGAAAGTGAATGGAGTCATCGACCACGATGCCCATTGTCATCCCGATCACGATGGACAGTCCAAGATTAACACTACCCGAGGTCAAGCCCCAGATGCCAAACGATACTGCCGCCGGAATTAGGTTTGGAATAAAGCTAATCAGACCTAACTTCAGACTCCTTAATGCAAAAATCATTAGCGCAGAAATAAGCACGAGTGCGAGCACACTTCCCAGCAACATACTCCTTATATTAAGCCCGGAAATGTAGGCAAACATCACCATTGGCCCGGAGCCGACCGAATGCATTGGCACCGGCGCATTTGAACGCAGCCAGTCCTCACCCTGTTCTGACAGCTCCCGGAGCTCAGCCGAACTAAGGTTGTTCACCGTAACGGTAAATCGGGTTGCCGATTTGTCGACATTCACCTGGTTATTCAAATCAAGGCCGTATGGCAGAGACATTTCGTAGAGCAGCAGGTACTGTGCTGCTAGCTCGCGGGAATCCGGAAGGCGATAGTATGCAGGATCGTCACCATGCATGTTTTTGTTCAATCGCTTCATCACGTCGGTGAACGTGTTGACGTGCATAACGCCCGGCTGTTGACGGTACCAGCTCGCAAATCTGTCGACTGTTTGCAGATATTCCGGATTGTTTATACTTCCGCTTTCGCCACCGCTGAGTGAAAACTCGATCTGGTAAACACCGGTCAGGTTTTCGGTCACAAAGTCGGTGTCGTTACGAAAAGTGATGCGCTCATCGAAATATTCCACAAACCGGTCATCCAATTCGTTTAGCGGGATGAAGGTAACGAGCCCGAGCATAAGGAGCGATATCCCTCCCAGGAGCGCCCCGCGATAATCGATAACGAAACCGGCGACACACTCAATGAAACGTGAATGTTCTTCGAGCTTGTTTTTGGCACGCACCGGAAGAATCGCGANNAAGAAAGAAACTGAAAAGACAAATGCAGCGGTTACCCCAACCGCTGTCAGGTTGCCAAGGTGATTGAATGGCGGCACATCGCTGAAATTTAGACTCAGGAAGCCGATGACGGTGGAAAGACTGGTCAGGAAAACGGGTGTCAAATTGGTACGAATACTCTCCACAATGGCGTCAAACTTGTTCAAGCCACGACGCATTTCACGAAACATAGCTACCAATATGTGGATAGCGTCGGCTATCGCCAGGGTCAGAATAATTGTTGGTGCCTGAGCTGACGGCGGCGTCAAACCGATGTTGAACAGGCCGCCAACGCCCATCGCTACGATGATGGAAAGCCCGACCAGCACCATGGCGGTAATGGTACCGCTGATAGATCGCAACGACGCAATCATGACCAGGAACATGGCTAGAAACATGACCGGCATCAGGGTGGCGAGTTCACTCTGGCTCACTTCCATAAAGGAATTGTTGAGCATCGCTATGCCAGTCAGGTAAATTTCTACGTTCGTATATTCTTCGCGAATCTCATCCGCAAGCTTGCGCGAAAAGGCAACAGCCTGTGGTAGTTCGCTGGCATCACCGGTCAGTTGTAATGTGACATTGACTCCCGTGACTTCAGCCTCGGGATCGATCAGGCGGCCCTGCAGGAATGGTTCAGCCAAGGCGACTTTCTGGGACTCATCCAGCTCAGCAGGACTTTTATGGCTTGCGCTTTCCACGAGATCTTCGACAATGAGGTCATCGTCTTCCGCATACGTGTGTTGGAAGTTTGTAACCGCGTCAACACGAATGGCAAACGGAACCTTCCAGGCTCCGGTCGTAAGTTTTTCGACGGCCTCCAAAGCTTCCCTGGTAAAGACCTGGCCGTCCTTTGGCGCCACAACAAAAAGAATATTGTCATTCTTCGTATAGATATCTTGTAGCGCTTCGAAGGCGTTTAACTGCGGATTGTCATCACTAAAAAATGCCCGATAGTTGGTATTGAAGAATAAACCGTTCGCATTGCTGCCAATCACTACTGCTACCAAGAGAGAGGAAATGACCACAGCCCAGCGCCATTTAAGCAGCCAGCGGGAGTAGATAATAATCCAGTTTTCTAATGAATGTTTCATGATCAGCCTCCTTTGTATTTTGTCAATCATGATGGCTTAATATACCAAAAGAGACTAGTACAGGTTTTTACCGAGAGGACCAGATTATTGATCGAGAGGGCCGTAAAGGGGCGATTTAGCTTAATTCTTTACGATAGTTGGAGGGAGAGACGTTGAATTGTTTCTTGAAAGAACGGCTAAAATGTGCCAGACCTTCAAAGCCGCATTCAAATGCAACTTGTGAAATATTCATGTCTGCATTTCGCAGCAAAATGGTAGCATAATCCAGGCGTTTCTTAAGCAGCCATCGGCCAGGAGCCTCGTTAAAATGCTTGCGAAAATCTCTCTTAAATGAAGACCGACTCCGGTGGCACAATTCCGCGAAATCCTCCAGGGAGAGATTGTAACGAAAGTTGGCTTCCATTGTATCGACGAGAGACGGAACATCGCGGTTCAGTAATGACCGGAAATAGGTGGAAAGCTCAGGATTGTTCGGGCTCAAAAGAATGCTAACGATAAGTTCCTTGAGTTTCAACCTTAGCAGCGGCTCGGATGGTCTTGCAGTTCCAGAGAAATAGGTCATCATAGACTGAAAATAGGCGGATAAAGCAATATCATCGTTGACTCTAATCGCAGACTTTCGCGTATCGAGGGGAGCTGTTTTCCTGCTTAAATCTCCCGCGAGCTCTCTGATAATATCCTTTACAAAGTCATCTGGAATGAAAAAGAGCAGGAGGCAGAAGTCCTCGTCAAAAAACTGCTCGATGATGGCTGCACCCTTCTTAAAAAATAACGTTTGACCAGCTTCAGCTGTCCAGCTACCGTTTGTCGTATGCCAGGTCTTCTTCCCGCTGACCACATGCACGAGATAGTCCATCTTGGCCCATATGCCAACGGTATCTTCTT
>JAABXR010000142.1:4222-6957 GCA_011776225.1 Phycisphaerae bacterium | reverse complement strand
TATTGCGGAAAGCGGCAAAAAGGATTATCCCTTTTATTGGACGAGCACAACTCATGCGAGCCTGTCGAGGGCGAGCACTGCGGCGTATGTTGCGTTTGGCAGGTCTTTTGGGTGGATGCGAAACAGGCGCAGCGGCCAGTACGCGCTGATGGACGTACACGGTGCCGGTTCACAACGAAGCGATCCCAAGTCGGGTGATGCGTCGAATTTTCCTCGCGGACGCGGCCCGCAAGGGGATGTAATCCGGATCAATAATTTTGTTCGCTGTGTTCGTGGGGGTGCCGCAAAGGCGCGAGCCGCAGGACCGAAAATAGAGATGAAGCAGATAGTAAGGCCCGGCCGGTTTGAAATAGGGCAAAGGCCCTCCGGTGGTGATTTTGTTCGACGGCTTGACAGAAACGGGGATGGAAAAGTTTCGAAGAGTGAATTTGACGGACCTGCTGAGCATTTCAGTGATTTTGATAGAAATGGTGACGGTTATATTTCAGCTAACGAAGCGCCGCAGGGACCGCCTCCGGGTCGTGAACGAAGGCCAAGGTGAATGTAGAAAGCGTGGGATTTATGTGATAAACCGCATGTAAAATGACACATTAAACTCGACGAAATTGATAATTGGTGTTTTGGATTATGGTTAAATAAGGAAAGGAGAAACTATGAAAATCGTAAGACACATAGGATCTTTGGCTTTTGTGTTGGGTTTGTTCACCGTGATCTTTGCGGGTGTGCCCTGGCATGTGATGACTTCCGAGGACCCGGTGGTGCCGTGGTGGCTGCGTATAGCTGTTTTCTGCCTTCTTGGAGGAATCCTTGTGGTCCTTGTGACATTGGCTTTAGAACAAAAGATAGCCGGGAAGCCGTTGGAAGCGCCGGAAGAAGCTGAGCCCGATTCTCGGGTTTTGTTGTTGAACTCGGCGGAAGTGCCCGGGCGAGCGACACGTGAGATACTTGGTCTTGTGCAGGGTCATACGGTATATGCCATATGGCTTGGCAAAGACCTGTCGGCGATAGCGAGGTTGATTCTTGGCGGCGAATTGACTGAATATACAGAGATGATGGGATGGGCAAGGACAAAAGCCACGAACAGGATGATGGCTCAGGCCGGCAAGATGGGAGCGGACGCGATAATCAATGTTCGCTATATGACGACGAGTGTTGTGGGTAGTGCGGCTGAACTATTAGTTTACGGCACCGCGGTCAAACTCGGTGAATAGTGTTTAACTGAAATAAGCTACTATGGGAGGTAAGAATGAATCGTAGAGATTTTCATAAGCACATGGTAATGCTTGGGATTGGTGTTCAAGGCAGCTCTGCAATGGGCAAATCGACAGGGGAGAGAAAGCAGGTTGGGAGTTATTACCAGGAGCCATCGAAGAAATTGCCGATAAGAAAATTCGATGTGGTCGTAGCAGGCGCCGGGACGGCTGGTGTCGTGGCGGCTCTCGCGGCTGCTAAGCAGGGCGCAAAGACTATGTTGATTGAAAGGAAAGGATATACCGGCGGGACAGTCACCGAAGGGGGAACCGCGCTTCATAGCTTCTATAACTTGTGGAAGGCTTTCCCGGGAGTTAAAAAGCGTCAAGTAGTGCGGGGAATTCCTCAGCAGATTATCGACCGCCTGATGGCAGCCGGCGCCTGTTCGGGACATGCCGAGATGGTAAGAGGATATAACTATGATTCTGTGTGCACGGCTATTGATACCGAGCTTTACAAGCTTGTAACTATGCAAATGCTCGATGAAGCCGGCGTCTTCATAGCTGTAAACACACTGCTTACCGGCGCCATTATGGACGGCAGCCGTATAAGGGGTGCGATAGTGGACAGTCGCTCCGGCAGAGAGGCGATCTACGCAAGGGCGTTCGTGGACTGCTCGGCATACGGAGACCTCGCCGCATTCGCCGGCGCCGATTACAAAGTCCCAAACGATTATGCCTGCTGCAACAGCATTGGCCTGGCGAACGTGGATCTCGACGGGTACGTCGCGCATCTTGATGCACATGGCGGATCCAATCAACTCGCTTACGGCGTACGTAGCGGCCAGCCTGGCAAAGTTGTACGCTTCAACGGCGGCTTGGGAGGCGAGTTCCAAAAGGAGGCGAGGAAGATAGGCATGTCCTCAATGATAACCACCGTTCACGATAATTACCTGATGTTCGTTAAGTGTAATTTCAAAGTTCCCGGCAGCGTTATAAACCGTGACGATATGGCAAAAGCCGAGCTTGAAGTAAGAAAACGCCAGGCCAAGGCTGTGGAGCTGTTCAGAAAATATGTCCCCGGCTGTAAAAAGGCCTTTATGGCCAGAACCAGCCCCACGCTGAACATTCGCCGCGGCAGGCTCATCACATGTGACTATGACATCTCACACGAAGACGTAATCGAAGCCAGGCATTTTGATGATGAAGTTATGGTATACGGATTTCATGATTCAGCTCCTCGTTATCAGATAAAAAATGGCGGAACTTACGGATTTCCATATAGGGCGCTGCGCGTTGCAGGGATTGAGAACCTTTTGGCCTCAGGGATGCTGATAACTTCCGACCATAGGGCCCATATGTCCACGAGAAATACCGTATGCTGTATGGGGCAGGGGCAGGCGTCAGGTACGGCGGCGGCCCTGTGTGCAGCTAAAAACTGCGGGACTCGTGAGCTTAAATACGCCAATTTAAGAGAAGCGCTCGAAAAGGGCGGTGTATATTTTGAAAGCTAATGCCTAAATGTCGATAAAGGCGGTTTTTTAG
>JAABXR010000142.1:3656-4198 GCA_011776225.1 Phycisphaerae bacterium | reverse complement strand
GAAGCTGGCCTTATACTGTAGATATTGATAATCGTTATCATTAGAAAAAGTGAGCTAATAATTGAGTAACTGTTTATCTATACAGGATATATGATTTTAAGGTATGGGCTCAAGAGATCATAATTTAGACGCCATAGCTAAATTTAACCGGTTTTTGCTGCAAAAAGGGTTCCGGAGAACCAAGCAGCGGGATGAACTTGTAAATGTCTTTCTGCGGACTGAAAAGCATCTTAGTACGCAGGATTTGTTTGATATTGTACGGAAGAAGAACAGGAATGTGGGGTATGCGACTGTCGCAAGGACGTTGAAGCTTCTGGCAGAATCCGGTCTTTGCAGGGTCGTTGATTTTGGAGATGGTGTACAGCGTTTCGAACACAAATACGGCCATGAACACCACGACCACTTAATTTGTCTGGAGTGTGGCAGGTTCGTGGAGATATATAGTAAAAAACTGGAAAAGATACAGGACGAGGTCGTAAAAAAACACGGCTATATTCAGGAGTATCACAAGCTGGATATATTCGGTTTATGTCCAAAATGTG
>JAABXR010000142.1:0-3636 GCA_011776225.1 Phycisphaerae bacterium | reverse complement strand
ATAATGATTATCAATATCGTGTAATGCACTGGCCCATAGGCTTGTTTAATATCGTGAATTTTTTCTGTGTTTTTTTTAACTAATTATGAAAGGAGTATGTTGTATGTTGTTGGCTGTAAGAAAGGGAACGATTGTTTATGTAATGTTGATTCTGGTTCTATTGGTCGTCAATTCGGCAAAAGCCGACCGCAGGGGTTACGTATGGACGTATGAATACCAGACGATGCCTAAAGGTGAGTCTGAATTGGAATATTACCTGACGCATAAGGTGCCGGATGTTCACAAATATGATGAAAAGAATACATGGGAGCATCAGGCTGAGTATGAATACGGCCTGACCGACAGGTGGGACATATCCATTTACCAGAGGTGGAAACAGACAAATACCAAGACTGATGATAAATTTGAATATACGGGAACGAAGGTGAGGACGCGATACCGTTTAGGTGAGAAGGATATGTATCCCCTTGATACACTGCTGTATCTTGAGTACATTAAGCCCGATAGCTCAAATGAAGCTGAGATTATGGAAGGTAAGCTAATTTTAGCAAAGGATTTTGGCAAATTTAACATTGCTTATAACCAGATACTCAAGGTCGGAATAAATAACAAGGGAGGCAATGAAAACGAGTACGCTTTTGGTATGAACTATGAGTTTAATCCAAGTTGGAAAGCAGGATTCGAATCAGCGGGCAATTACACAGAAGATAAGTATTATATTGGCCCGACGGTTTCGTGGGCGGGTGAGAAGTTATGGGTTGGAATCGGTGTTCTCAGGGGGCTGAACGATAGAAGTGACGATTTTCGGGCGAGGCTGATAATGGGGATACCCTTTTAGTGGTTAATTTGGAGCGGGGTCTGGCAAACGCCGGGCCCCGGCAATTTTTATGTTAAGAATTAATTTATAAGAAAGCAGCAATTATGGAGAGGAAATTATTACACTGGTGGTTTGTGGCAATCGGACTTTTGGTATTAATTTATGGCTGCCAGACTATATCGAGAGAAATGAGCCCCGGTGAGATGTTGTATCGGGCGAAATGCTCATCTTGCCATAGTGTAATCGCGACAAGTAGTTACGACAGGCAAGAGTGGCGCTTATATATTGATAAATATGGGAAGAAGATGACGGATGATGAGAAGCGAATAGTCCTGGAGTACCTGGTAAAGCCGGACTAATCACATTGTGATATTTTTTATGAACCGAAGTTTTGGGGGGATTAATGATTTATCATAGATGTGTATAAAAAAGAAAACATCGTGCAGCACGCCGCTACGCGATGTTTTCCGGAGGGGAGAAAATTGTATTTTTTCTACTTCCTATTATCGGTTATACCACGGGGGCTACTTTAATCGAAAGTTAATGGAATTTTACGGCTATGGGAACGAGCATGTTCCAATAAATGTTGGGATATTGGTGGGGAAATGCTCTCTGCCAAATGTCTGAGGGAGAAATAAGAAACTGAAAAAGGAGAGATTCAGCGTTTTATACACTGATATTTCAATTTTGGTTTAATCGAGGCTCATTGGCTCGTGTTTACGGCTGTGGCGGCGGTAGATTGTTATACCTTTGCAGCCGAGCTGATAGGCCAGTTTATAGGTTTTATCGACGGCGGCGGGAGTTGCATTTTTCGGGAAGTTTATGGTTTTGCTGACGGCGGCGTCGCAGTGCTGTTGGAAGGCGGCCTGCATTTTAACGTGCCATTCGGGCTTGATATCGTAAGCACATTTGAAAATTTTGCGTATTTGGGGTGGGATCCTGGTGATTTGTTGGATACTCCCTGTTTTTGCAATCTCGTTTTGTAGTTGTGTGTTATAGAAGCCGGCTTCCTGGGCGATTTGTTTGAAGATGGGATTTATCTGGCGCAATTTAGCGCCGGCCAATATTTGGCGTGAAAAGACAAGTGAAAAGGCCGGCTCAATGCCGCAAGAACAATCTGCAATGATGCTTATCGTGCCGGTGGGAGCAACACATGTCAGAGAGGCATTGCGGACCTTTTGGTTTATTTTTGTTCGCCAGGTGCTTTCATTCCAGTTTGGAAAAGGCCCTCGCTGATTGGCCAGGGCGGTGCTTGCCTGGCGTGCCCTTTCGTTGACAAAATTCATAACGGTTGAGGCGAAGTCTATGGCGGTTTGGGAATCGTAAGGAATTCCAAGCAAAAATAAGCAGTCTGCAAAACCCATAATTCCGAGACCGATTTTGCGGTTGGCATGGACAAGGCGGACGCTGTCTCTGACGGGGTAATCGCAGGCGTCGATAGTATTGTCCAGAAAGCGGACCGCTAATTTGACAGTAGTATCCAGTTCGTTCCAATCTACGCTGGATTTGCCATCAGTGGTCCTTATAAATGTTGTAAGGTTGATACTGCCTAATGTGCAGGCCTCGAAGGGAAGCAGAGGCTGTTCGCCGCAGGGATTGGTTGTTTCTATCCGGCCGAGTGAAGGTGTAGGATTGTCACGGTTGATTCGGTCTATGAAGATTACGCCGGGCTCTCCCGTTTTGTGGGCACAGTTGACGAGCATTTTCCAAATGTCGGCGACGGTGTAGAATTGACGTGCTTTGCTTGAGGGAGGCGATTTTTTGCCGGGTAGTAAGTGCAGGTCGTTTATCGTGTAGGTTTCGATATTAAGTTGGCGCGGGAGTAGGAACCTGTGTTGGTTTCGGGGATTTTTCACTATATGTAAAGAGCGGGGGGATTTGAGTAGCTGCTTCATCCAATCATCAGTGATTTTAACGGAAATATTGAAATTGGTGAAGGCCTTTAAGTTTTGTTTTGCGTGAAGGAATTTGAGTATGTCCGGGTGCTCTACGGTCATCGCACCCATATTCGCGCCTCGTCTAAAAGCGCCCTGTTGAATCGCGTCGGTTGCTTCGGAAAAGACTCGCCAGAAACTTATTGGGCCTGAGGTTGTTCCGCCGCTGGATGAGATTCGGTCTCCGGTTGGCCTTAATTTATCGAGGGCGAATCCTGTTCCGCCACCGGCCTTTTGAATCAGAGCGGTCTGCTTAACAGCCTCGAAAATTGCCTCTATGCTGTCTTCAATAGGCAGTACGAAACAAGCGCTGAGCATGTTGTTGGGACGGCCGGCATTCATAAGGGCAGGGGAGTTAGGGAGGAATTTCAAAGAGGCGAGAAGATCGTAAAATCTTCTATGCCAGCCTTTGATTTCATCTATATTGGCGCCATATTTTTTTTCAGCATCAGCTATCAGAGATGCTACCCGGCTGAACATCTGAGCGGGAGTCTCGATGATCTTGCCCTTGCGATTTTTGAACAGATATCTGCTTTGCAAGACTGTTAAGGCATTTTTTGTAAGGACAGGAGGCTGGCCTGGTGGTTGTGGTATATCAGAGTCGGTCATTTTTTCGTATCTCTTTTACAACATTGTTTACATTATCTTTTTTTAAGCCATCTGAACCGAAAGACATTACGAATTCTTTCTGTAAACCGGATTCCCAAACGCTGGGTACTGGTCCTGAACTCGGCCCGTTGCAAATCGGTGGATGTCGGCCGGGGGGGCGCCTTGCCGAATATCGACAGAAGCAGGCTTGCGAACAAAGCCAATAATGAATTGAATTTTGCGCCAATAGACATTTTTTGCCATTAATATTTTGTTGTTAGCGTTTAGTGCGTCATT
>JAABXR010000258.1:337-7351 GCA_011776225.1 Phycisphaerae bacterium | reverse complement strand
ATATGCACTGCTCATAACTTGTATTATGCCTATTTTATTTATTTGTTCAACGTTTCTTATTTATAAGGGTGGCAGCCTCAAAGCCGAAGGCTTTGGGGATGGCTCAGATTGTCGGGAAACTGTCAAAGTCTATTGGTATTGGGCCTTGTCTGCCATCTAGCCAATCAGAAGCACTGGAATAATACCATTGATCTGATGTCTCAACCAGACCTTTACGTACAGGATTATTATGAATATAGTGTACCAAGTCGAAAATGGTCTTAGTCTTTGTTATATTTCGATCGTAGCCACCACCTTTCTGCCAGAAACGATAAGGCCTGTATTTCTGTGACGTTGCGAGGTATTTCAGGCCATCAGGATTATTGTTTTTAAGATAATTTACTGCCTTGCGTGATACTGGCTGTTTGATTGAAAGTAATATATCGGAAATTGAGTACTGTTGCTTTGTTGGACATATCAACAGGTGCACATGGTTCGGCATGAAAACATAAGCCCACAGGCTAAATTGGTGTTTATTGCGACTTGAGATTATGGAATAAACCAGATATTTACAAACTCTTTCTACTGAAAGGAAAGGACGATTATCATAGCAGCTAAATGTTAGCTCATGGGCATCTCCGGCGACGTTGTAACGATGACAGCGCTTAGTGTATATTTTGTTATTCAGCATTAGATATTTAGATTATCCCCTATCTATAAAACTTTTGTTCAGGAAATGAGACGGGCCATCCCCAAGCTGCGCTTGAGGCTGCCACCCATTGACTTGGGCCCGATGCCCGGCAGCTTACCAAACTCCTCGATTAGCCTGTTCAAACTCTCTGTATATGCGCTGCTCATCATTAGTATCTCGTATATAGTATTTAGTATATCGTAATATATTATCTCAAATCAACAAACAAAGTTTTTCTACTCAGCCCTTTGCTTGCAAAGTTGGTATTCGTAACGGTTCTTCCTGAATATGTGATCCAACTTAAGATTTTTACGTATCCGTTTGATCTGATTCTTATCCTCTGTATATCCTTCAAATCTGCTGAGTAATCCAGCCATCTCTTTTATAGTTTTATTTCCAAAGTGTTTGTTTCGAACATTAAAGGTTACTGGAGCGTCCCGCTGTTTCCAGACTAAAGTAACTCCTGTTGTGTAATGAAACAGATGCAAAATGTATGATTTTGGTATTAGGAACTTACCTGCCTTGCTTGTAATTTCAATACCATCATCAAATATGGAAATCGCAAGTGAAAGTAGGTGATAATTAATCCGAATCATCTTGATGAAGAACAGGGTCATAAATAGATATAAAATTATAAATATAATTCCCATGATAGCGATACCGAGATGAGCTACCGCCTCGAGCCAGATATCTGAACGGAAGGCAGCAAATATGGTTTTTGATACACCGAATATAAAATATAAACCATGTGCACCAAAAAACAACACACAAATAAAGCATATACACAAATCTATAGCTAATCTTGGATTGCTGATAGTAAATTCGTGTTTAGCTTCCATGTTGTGCTTGGTTTAGTCCTCTTCTATTCCGGTTATCGTTGCGTCGAGGCCGAGGATAACGGTCTTTACGGCCGGGTCGTCGAGTATTTCATTTTTCCTCTGGCTGTTGCTTTGAGGTCGTGGTTCGTGGTTCGGAGTCTGCTCTTCGTTATTCGGTTCCTGATTGTCCGCCGAGAGGCGTCCTGTAGAGATACTTGAAGCTGATGCTTCGTCAGTCTTGATTTGTGCCTTGGTCGGAGTCGGCTCGCTGGGTTGCGGTTTGGGGCTCACGCTTTCAGGTGCCGGCTTTTTTTTTATGGGGGCGCCACCTTTACCCTGCGATTGAGAAAGCAGGTCGTCGACGTTCATAAAGTGCTCGCTTAGTGCGAAACGTAAAAGCAATGCCTCCAGAAGGGCGCGGGGTGTGTCAGTGGTTTTGATTGACCAGCGCATTTTTTCAAGTGTTGTAATGTTGTAAACAAGGGCGGCGGTGTCGAATTTTTCGGCTAATTCGCTTGCCCGCTTTCGTTGCTCGGCGGTCAGGATCAAAAGCTCGCTGTCGGAGCCGGCGCTCTTTGCCACCATCAAATCGCGCATGTAGTCAATCATGGCATCGACAATCTGGACTTCGCTTAAGCCCGTGCTTATTAAATCCTCCGCCGCGGCCAGTGTCTCAGCTGCGTTGCTGTCCCCGACCTGGGCGATGAGATTATAGACTTTTTCGCTGTCCGGGCAGCCGAGATACTGCTGGAGCAGGTCGGCGGTCAGAGGCTGGACGCCGGTGCTTATTAGTCTATCCAGCAGGCTCAGGCCGTCTCTCATCGAGCCGTTGGCCATTTTCGCAAGAGGCAGGATCAAATCATCCTCGAATTTAATTTTTTCCTGCTTCAGTATGGACCTTAGCTGCTCGGCGATGTCGCCGGGCCTTATACTGTTGAAATCGAACCTCTGACATCGGGACTGGATTGTCGCGATGACCTTGTTGGGCTCGGTAGTGGCGAAGATAAACTTGATATGGCTGGGCGGCTCCTCCAGTGTTTTCAGAAGCGCGTTGAAAGCCGAAGTTGTGAGCATATGCACTTCGTCGATAATGTAAATCTTAAATCTCGAGCGCGCCGGCCGATATATGGCATTCTCACGAAGCTCGCGAATTTCATCGACTCTATTGTTGGAGGCACCGTCAATCTCGATAACGTCGATATCATCGCCGAGGTTGACGGCTGTGCAGCTTTCACACTTACAGCACGGCTCATATGTTGGTGCATCGACGGCCAGGCAGTTCAGTGACTTTGCCAGGATGCGCGCCATAGTAGTTTTACCGATGCCGCGAGTCCCTGTAAACAGGTATGCGTGAGCGACCCGGCCGGTCTTTATCGCGTTCTTCAACGTCTGGGCGATCGGGTCCTGCCCGATGACGTCATCGAATGTCTGCGACCTGTATTTCCTCGCCAGTACTGTATACATATGCAATTTATTATTTACTATTTTCTAATTATTATTTTTTATTGTTTTTCTCGAAGAAACAAATATAGATGTTAATTCTTTTGCCTCGATAAGCAAAGGATCAATCTGTCTTTTTCTCAACAGCTTTTTGTCAATAACAAATTCCAGCCAAAAACAGCTCTCGTCAACTTCTTCTATGACAATGCTCAACTTCGAAACGAAATCTGCTCTTGATTGTGCAATGCACGCAGCCCGATAGTTTGCGCCCACAGAAGTTGAACATTTTATTAACTGAGCCCGGATATGCCTGCCGAGAACGTTCTCGGGCAGCGCAAAAGCTAACTTAACACAGCGGTGAGCAAATTCTTTCGTCCGTTTTTTTAACTCCTCGCGATCCATCTGCATCTTGTCAAATATTAAATTATAAATAATAAATAGTAAATTATAAAGGTGGCCGGGTTTACCCACAGCACAACCGAGCAACACGCTTATGGCTGCTCGGTTCCCCGCCTGACCAGGTTCACGGGCTCGGCTTGCATGGGACCCGGCCACAACCATTCTTTAATGATTATTAGCTGGGCTATAATAAAGCGATAGTATAACGTAGGCACCGGCGATTTTCCAGAAAAAAATTTTTCTCGTCGCCCTTGACAAACGGTGGGCAATATTCTATTGAGTATCCTCTGCTTTGTTAGAATAATCGAAGGTTTAGTTAATAAAGAAACAAAAGGGGATTTGTTATGAAGGTAACTATTGAAGATACCTGCACCGCATGCGGGCTGTGTATAGATACCTGTCCTGAAGTTTTCGAGATGGGGGACGATATTGCACAGGTAATCGTTGATGAGGTTCCCGCCGAACACGAGGAAGCTGTTCAGCAGGCGGCAGACGAGTGTCCTTCTGAATCAATTATAGTCGAATAATAACAAGTTAGTCGTTAAGATTTGAAATTCAGATTGCTGCGTCGTGCTGGAAACGGCCTTAAAAGCCGTTCGCAATGGCGGGGGAAGAGTTTGCCACGCCGGAGCCGGGTATCACGATGATGAAAGCGGCAAAGTTCGCTATCCGCTCCCTGTTGACAGTTCCTTGCTTCTTTCGCACGCCTTTTTTATAGCGGTTTCCACCATTTCGCCGAGTTTGCCCTCTGTAAAGACCTTGAATGCCGCTTCGGTTGTCCCGCCGGGCGTGGCGACCTTCTTGACAAGCTTGGCCGGCGTATCACCATCGGCGGCCGCTTTCTCAGCCAGTATCGTCGCGCCCTTGCCCGTCTGCAATACCAGTTCTTTGGCTATATCTTCCGGCAGACCCAGTTCGATACCGGTTTTTATCATCTCGTCAATCAAAAGGAAAAAGTAAGCGGGCCCCGAGCCGCTGACCGCCGTAATCGCGTCCAGAAGTGATTCGTCCTCAATCACCACCGCTTCACCGACCGATAGGAATATCAGACGTGCTTTTTCCACTCTTGTTTTTGCTTTTTCATTGGCGAATAGCGCGCTCGCTCCCTCGTCCACCCATGCCGGCATGTTCGGCATAACGCGAACGATTGCAACATCGCCAAGCTCGGCGGAAATATTATCAGTGTGGATACCGGCTGCAATGGATACCAAAAGGGCCTCTTCCTTGACGTAACCTTTTATGCTCCGCATGGCATCTGTCATATTCTGCGGCTTTACGCTCAACACGATGACATCGGCGTTCGATGCAAGTTCGGCGTTATTGACGGCGGTCCTTACGCCGTAGTGTTCCCTCATGTAATCGATTCTTTCCTGTCTGATATCGCTGACATAAACCTTGCCCGGCCGGTAAACATTGGCCTTCAGAATCCCGTTTATCATGGCCTCAGCCATATTCCCGCTGCCGATAAAACCTATTGTGTCCACTTGGTTCTCCTTGCTTAATTGTTTTGAACTTATAATTTCAGCTTTGCTTTTCTTTGGCTCAATATTACAGGTAATTGCCGGGATTTGCAATCTAAAACTACTCGATTATCAACAGGCGATAAAAAACAGGTACCCGGAGCAGTTATCAATCGCTTTCGCCGAAGGCGGCGGTTTTTGAACTATACTAAGTTGGGAACAAAAGAAGTTTGAGTGCTACTAAAAATAAAAATGCGGCTATTACTTTTCGAAAATGTTTTTGAGGGATTTTGTCCACAAAAAGTTTGGCCGCTTTTGCCCCCAGAAACGAAGCGGGAATAAATATCAGCATCCCCCACAAGATTGATGGTTCGAGCCGGGCCCCTTCAACATAATAGCTAGTCACCCGTGTCGTGTCTATAAAAAGGGCGATAGTCCCGGCTGTGGCGATATAAACGGATTTAGGCAAATCAAACGACGAGAGAAAAAGACCGCGCACGGCCCCTCCCATACCGAAAATGCCCGCCAGAAATCCCGAAAGCGCTCCCCCTGTTACGGCCGAGCCTGTACCTTGTTTTATCTTAAAACTTGGTTTTACGAACAGATAAATCACATAAATAATCATAAACCCGGCCAGAATCCGCAAAAGAAGACCAGCCGGCACTTCAAAAGCAAGCTTGGCACCAAGGAAGCTGGCTGCAATCCCGGGTATACCGAAACATAAAATCAGCTTCCATCGAAAGCCGCGATGGAACAGGACAACCTTCCATATATTGCCGAACAAATGAATAATACCTACGAAAAAAATGGCCTGCTTGAATGGATAAAAGAGCAAAACCACCGGTATCATGATTGTTGACAGCCCGAAACCTGTGAGTGTTCCGATTGCACTTGCTACAAATACCAGGGCCGTGAGCAGCATTATTTCCATGCTTCAACTTACTCTATAAATATAATTTTGTTCTTGCTTAAGTTGCCCTTGTTCCTATAATTTCATCTAAGGTAAAGATAAAACAAGTTAGGAGAGAATCAATGCTAAATCAGGTCGATTATCAGCAGGCGATAAAAACCAAGTATCCCGAGCAGGTGGTAATCGCAATCGCCAAAGACAAAGACGGCCGGCCCAATCCCGTTACTCTGGGCTGGACGATGATTGTATCAGGCAAACCCCCGATGATGGCGATAGCGGTCGCCAGTAAACATTACTCGATAGAGACCATCACGCACTCGAAATGCTTTACTATTGTATATCCATCGTCTGATATGGCGGATGCGGCCATGTTTTTCGGCTCAAGGTCAGGCAGAGATGTTGATAAATTGGCCGAATTCGATTGTCAAACCGCCCCGGCAAAAGAGATTGATTCCGTTCTTCTGGCCGATGCCGTTGCAAATTTCGAATGCACCCTGGAGTCACAGGTCGAGGCCGGAGACCACATAATCTTTGTCGGCAAGATTGTCTGCTCGCACGTAAATACCGAGCCGAAGAAGCGGTTGTACACCATCGGACCCGGCCATAAATTAGGCTCTGCCTCCTGATATTTTTTTTGTTTTTTTTTGATAAAATTGTGGAATCCTGTGTGGGATTATGTTAATATACCTCACGCGGCAGAAAGGAGTGCCTCCAAGGGTGTAATTGGAAAATTCCAACTCGAAATTGCGTTAAGCAGGAAAGGGGAGCTATTATGAACGCAAAACTAATATTATTTTGGAATAGAGTCAGAGATCTTATGTTCAGGACAAAGTATGTGCCACTGTTTAGTATCATTCTGCTGCTGACGGGTTTGATATGCTTCTGTAGTGTACAGGCTATGGCTCAATCTGAACCTCCGGATGAGGAAATCACGGATCCACCCCGTTTCATTATCGAACTCGTTAGGAATACCGAGCTCAAGCGACGGCAGGTTGAGCGGATGCGAAATAGTGGTGCCGGATGGGGCAACATTATGATTGCAACACGCCTGGCCGAACGTATCGCCGCCGACAGTGAGGGCCTAATGACATTCGATGAAGCGCTGGCTGATGTGTTCAGGGCGCGCGTCGAAGGCAAGGGATTCGGACAGATCGCTAATGAAAACGATTTGAAACTCGGGCGAGTGCTCTCAGATAAAGATGATACGCCACTCCGGCGAGACCCTGAAGGTGAAGATGATACGCCGGACTCAACCAATCCCCCGCCTTTCATAGTCGAACTCGTTAGGAAAACCGAACTCAATCGGAATCAGGTTGA
>JAABXR010000258.1:0-270 GCA_011776225.1 Phycisphaerae bacterium | reverse complement strand
ATTCGATGAAGCGCTTGGCGAAGTGTTCAGGTCGCGCTCTGAAGGCAAGGGATTCGGACAGATAGCAAATGAGAACGATTTGAAACTCGGCCGAGTGCTCTCGGGTAAAGATGATACGCCTCTCCGGCGGGACCTTCAAGGTGAAGATGATACACCACTTGAGCGAGACCTTGAAGGAGAAGATGATACGCCCGACTCAACTAATCCCCCGCCTTTCATAGTCGAACTCGTTAGGAAAACCGAACTCAATCGGAATCAGGTTGAGCGGAT
>JAABXR010000311.1:4304-4653 GCA_011776225.1 Phycisphaerae bacterium | reverse complement strand
TACTCCTCGAGACTTTTTTTCACTATGGCAGCGGTGGCCTCTTCTAACCTCTGGTCGATGCTGTGGAAAATTTGTATGAGTTGCCGGGCGCGCGGTGTGATTTTCATGCCACGCTTGCCAGGTTGGCTCTCCGCCAGGACTTCACCGAGACGCTCCTCCGAGGCCCTCAGCTTACCCCAGGCCGCCCGGTAGGAAATACCGCACACACGAGCCGCTGCCCGCAGCGACCCCCGTTGGTCAATGGCCTCGAGCAACATACACCGCCCCTTGCCGAGCACCAATCCACCATCTTTTTCCAGCCACCACTTCACTTTGAGGTCCATGTTAACTCCAAATTGAGGAATTGAGG
>JAABXR010000311.1:0-4236 GCA_011776225.1 Phycisphaerae bacterium | reverse complement strand
AGTCAGTAGCCGAAAGGAACTCAATCGTCATTTCGCATTTCGCATTTCGCATTGCACAATAACAGATAAAATTAATCGAAACATTTAACTAAAATGTCAGATGATAATTGATAAATGCGCAATGTGCATTGTCCCTCTGCCCGCTGGCTGCTGCCTTCTTAAATCCGCAATCCGCATTCCGCAATCCAAAATCACTAACTGGTTGACAGTCCATGGAAAACCAACTACAATTCTTTGTCTCCAAATAATCTATTTTATTACTAAATTTCTTATTTCACTACAGGAGATTATGTAGATGTTTGGAATTGGCATGCCAGAGCTTCTCCTGCTTCTGGCCATAGCACTCATCGTTGTCGGGCCGAAAAAACTCCCAGAGTTGGCAAAGGCCTTGGGCCGAGGTATCGCTGAATTCAAAAAGGCCACCAACGAACTCAAGGAAAGCCTGGATACGAACACCGATTTTTCCGAGCTGAAGCAGAGTTTTGACGACATCCAGGAAACGGTGGTCGACGCCACTCTTCCTTCAAGCCCGAGCGAGGAGGCAACCACTGAAGAAATAGCAACCGAAACCACTACTTCGGATCAAGATATTGAAGAAGATATCGAGCCAGCAAGTATCAGCAGTAATGAGGTAGAGGAGAAGGAAACTACCCCGCCTTCAGCCCCGGCCCCGGAGAAATCCTCCCATGGCGACAAATGACAATGATAGCGGATCAAAGATGCCTTTTACCGAGCATCTGGAAGAGCTGCGCCACCGGCTCATCGTCTGCTTTATAGCCGTTGGAGTCGGTTTCGTCATTTGCTACTTCTTCGCCAAACAGCTATTTGAGATCTTAATGCAACCGCTCATCCAGGTAATGCCGCCTGGTGAAGGGTTGATTTTTACTGCCCTGCCTGAGGCCTTCATCACCTATCTGAAGGTTGCCCTGCTCGCCGGCATNNGGTCTTTACCAACGGGAACAGCGGGCCATGTTCCCCATTGTCCTGTTTTCCACGGTCTTTTTCGTCGGCGGAGCTCTATTCGGCTACTTCGTAGTGTTCCCTTTCGGTTTCAAGTTCTTCATCGGCTTTGCCAGCGACAGCATCCGGGCCTTACCCAGCATCCGGGAATATTTAAAGTTCGCTACCAAACTGCTTTTCGCCTTCGGTATTATTTTCGAATTACCACTGTTTTCTTATTTTCTTGCCAGGCTTGGTCTTGTCAATGCAGAGATGCTTCGAGCCAAGCAGAAATATGCCCTCCTCATAATCTTTATGCTTGCCGCCATCCTGACGCCCCCGGATGTAGTTACCCAGATAATGATGGCCGGCCCCTTACTCATCCTTTACGAAATGAGTATCTGGATCGCCAAGATCTTTGGCAGAAAACCCCTGGAGGTGGAAGAGGAAGAAGAGGTATCGGCGTAAGCGCAAAGCGCAGAGCGCAGAGCGCATGGCGTATAGAGGCAAACGAAGCGGGGACGCGGCGACACGGTGACACGGCGAAGTAGGATAGGAAGTAAGAGGTTCGAAGCGCTTTGTCAGTTGTCCGTCGCCAGTGGTCCGTTGCAGCAAGGATAGAGGGCATAGAGATAAATTGAAGCTTTTAAAATTAAAAAAAAACAGATTAATTTAGGAATGCAGCCCATCTGATCCAAGAACAATCCTAAATCTCACATCTCACATCCCACATCTCATATCCCAATTCGCAGTTCGCAATTCTTTACTCTGTCATCCGTTTTCCGTCGTCTGACTCCATGCTCCATGCCCCATGAGCTCTGCGCTCTGCGCTTTGCGAATACAGCTTGACAAAACTTTCACATGTTGCTATAGATCTTGACCTGTGGGACCTTCAATTTGGCCCAATCATACTGAGTGGGCTAAATCTTTGTTGGAACTTAAGTAGTTTTTTTGCTGTCAGTATGAGGAGAAAGGGGGTGGAACTCTACCATGGGTAAACGTTTCCTTACAATTCTAGCGGTAGCGGTATTGATGTGCAGTGTGGCTCTCTTGGGCCTGAGTGGTGCAGCCGAGCAGAAGGTGCCTGATGACATAACTATACAGGCAAAGCTCTGGAAAAATCACACGAAAAGTCCGGTGAAACTTTCCCACAAGAAGCATTCCGAGGAATACGGGGCAAAATGCGCGGACTGCCATCACGTGATCGAAAATGGCAAAAACGTCTGGAAAGAAGGAGATAAAGTCCAGAAGTGCATGGAATGCCACAATGAGCCTACGATCAAAGGTGAGAAGAAACTCCCCAAGGATAAGCAGGCACTCAACCTGAAGCTCGCCTTTCATAACAATTGCCAGGGGTGTCACAAGAAGCTAAAGAAGAAAGACAAAGTAAAATATAAAGACATTCCAACCACTTGCATCAAGTGTCATCCGAAGAAAAAGAAATAACTGCAAGGTGGAGACGTTTTTGACCACAGTGAGTCAGACGCCCCCTTGAATGCTTTAACCAAAATGAACATAAAAAAGCCGGAGTCCGATCGTGGATTCCGGCTTTTCTTTCCTTAGCACTGGGAATTCTAGTATCCCAGTCTAGCCTCCCAAGCGAAGTACAAACTGTATTCATCCCACCTAAAACTCGAAATCCGAAGCACGAAGCACGAAACAAATTCGAAGCACTAATTTACCAACGTTCAAAACAATGCTGTTCAAACACCTAGCACGGAGTTTTGGTCATTGAGATTTCGAAAATTTTGAAATTGTTTCGGATTTCGAAATTCGGATTTCGGATTTATGGATAACACTTGAAAAATTTGTGAATGCTCCCGATGGAGTACGGCCTCTTAAACCTGCTAGATTTCCTCAACAGTGATGGCATCAAAATCACAGACCTCAATACAACTCTCACAACCCAGACACTCGTCTTCATTTACGGGTTCAGCCTTGCCTTCAACCAATTTGTATACATCCACGGGACAGACGTCCGCGCATTCCCCATCGCCGGTGCATTTGTCTTTGTCCACAGTTACCTTCCACATGTCCTCATTTCCTCCTTATATTGTCGAATTTGTAACAACAATCCCCGACGATTTCCTCTCTGGAAATTTTAGGCATTTTAGCTCACTTTAGTTCATTTTAGACACTTTTTTATAGATGATAGCTGAACGCTTAAAAAGCCGGAACTCCCTCTCAGGAACTCCGGCTCTTTGTCTTCATTAAGAATCGGAAAAACTCTTCACGAAAATTGCTATACCTCTTCAACCGTGATAGCTTCAGCTTCGCAGACCTCCACGCAGCTTTCACAACCGAGACATTCTTCGGCATTTACCGGATCGGCCTTGCCATCAACCATCTCGAACACATCCACTGGGCAAACGTCCACACATTCCTCGTCGCCATCGCACTTGTCCTTATCAACTGTTACTTCCCACATGTGCTGGTCACCTCCTTATGCTCTTTGACTTAGACTCAATATCAGCTCTGCTGGTTTGCAGAAAATACACACAATTCCATTGTCCTAGACAGGAGCTTGAACAAAGATTAGACTCTGATTGGCTCGAATCAAGGATTGGTAAGAGAGCTGGAACTTCTCTTGCGAGATTCCCGCCCTTGAGATTTTTTGCGAGGATGATTTATGGTGTTGGCCGTTAGACCTCTTCTACTGTGATCGCGTCTTCTTCACAGACCTCCACACAGCTCTCACATCCTTCGCAATCATCCATATTTACCGGCTCGGCTTTGCCGTCGACCATTTCAAAAACATCCACAGGACAGATATCCACACATTCCTCGTCGCCTGTGCACTTTTCCTTATCTACGGTTACTTGCCACATGGACTGGTCACCTCCTGATGTAGTGGATTCTCCTTACTGTAAGGCGGGCTCTGCAATTAGAGTAAATCACTAGTGAAATTAAGATGTTAGGAACAGCAAAAACCTCAGGTTCGTTCACCGGCGCTCAATATATCGTGAAGATTTTCATTTGTCAACCTTTTGTGAAAGAATTTGCAAAAAAAGAAGCACGGTCACCTTGCAGGTGACTGTCAGTTGTCCGTGGTCCGTGGTCCGTTGTAGGAAAAGCATAGAGCATGGAGCATGGAGCATAGAGTTGGAGGTTGGAGGAGCGGCCTTCGACAGGCTCAGGCCTCCAGGTTGGAGGCACTATTCATTTGCTTTGTTCGATTTGTTACCTCAAGTCTCTAGCCTCAAACATCTCCACTGCTAGCTGCCAGCTGTGTTCTGCTTGCTGGAACCCTCTACTTCCAAAATTGGAATAATTCGGATACAACTGACCACGGACCAC
>JAABXR010000344.1:43931-56302 GCA_011776225.1 Phycisphaerae bacterium | reverse complement strand
TGTGCGAGGCTGCCAGGATATACCCGCCTCCGTCTGCGGTCATTTTTTCCAACATGTACTCCGTCTCCCGACGAACATCATCAGGGCTGCCATTCGGGAGCAGGTCCTGGGTGTCAATGCCTCCCATAAAGGACAGCTCTGCGCCGTACTCTCGTTTCAATTCGACCGGATCCATGCCCGGACAGGTCCCCTGAATCGGATTCAATACATCGACTCCCATTTCGATCAGGTCAGGGATAACCGGACGTGTCGCACCGCAGCAATGATGCGCTACCCACCTCCCGTGCTCTTTTCCCACCGCGACAACGCGTGCAAGATGAGGCCCAATAATGTCCCGCCATTGTTGCGGGCGCATCATCATGGTTTGCTGACCGGCAACATCATCTCCCGTCCACAGCCAATCAATCGGAAACCGCTCACACGCCATTTGTGCGAGTGTTGCGGCAAAGGCGCTGGCATCCTCCAGCATTTTGGTCGATAATCCCGGATCGGCTGCCAGATTCAACAGGGCATCATCCATCCCGCACAGGCGATACACCATTTCAAAAGCACACGGTGAAACATCACAGCCGATAAAAAAGGTGTCGGCCAGGGGAAGAATGGGGTGCATCTGCTGCAGGAGCACTTCTATGTTGTCGTGGGGATAGCTGAACCCGAGAATCTCTTCTCTGGAAGCATTCCGTAACGGGTAGGTTCTGATTTGGTTAAAATAGCCCTGTCTCACCCATTCGAGCCCCCAGTAATCAACATGAGAGGCGCCTTCGCGATCGTGGACAATGCCCTCCATGGCATAATTGCCACCCACCCATCTCTGCCTGATATCGTCGCCCATGGCGTCTACGACTCTCTCTGCGGGGATGTCCAGTAATTCACTTAAGTACTGTCTGGTCTCGGGATGATACCACATATAAATGGGGACCCGATCCACCGGTTCACGCTTTAACGCGGCATGTACGCGTTCTTTGGAAGTCATTTTCATTGCTACCATTACCTAACTATAGGGTATCTCCCATACTCGCGAAGCGTCCCGTACATCGCCAACACATTCTCGATGGGCACTTTGGGCTGGACATTATGAATCGTATTGAATACAAACCCGCCGCCCGGACCCAGTGTCCTGATGCGTTCCCGGACTTCTTCACGAACTTGATCCGGGGTGCCAAATGGCAGTGTGTTTTGCGTGTCTACCCCGCCTCCCCAGAACGTTATCTGATCCCCGAAACGCCGTTTCAGCTCGGTTGGGTCCATATCTGCCGCGGCTGTCTGGACCGGATTCAAAATATCAAAGCCGGCCTCGATGAAATCGGGGATGAACGCCAGGACCGAGCCGCAGGAGTGGATAAAGGTCTTCCAGGGCGTGTTTTGGTGAATCCAGTCGTTTATTCTTTTGTTGTACGGCTTGAACAAATCCCGGTAGGCACTGGGAGAAAGGAACGGTCCGGTTTGCAATCCGAAGTCAGTTGCACTGACCAGGATGACACTGATGCGGTCTCCAACGGCATCATAGATATTCCGCAGATTGGTCAGGGCAATTTCACACTGCCTTTCAAAGATTTCTTTAACGAAGTCCCGACGAGATGTCAAACTAATGTACCACTCTTCAATATCACGGATTCCGCGCGGATGTTTGAGCCAGGGAGCGGGTACCTGGGCGATATCGCCGAAGCTCAATCCCGCAAAGGACGCGAAAATGGCTTTGTCCGTTTCACCGAAGAGACGTTCGGCTTCAACGGAGAAGTACTCGAGGTCTTCATCCGAAATCAGCTTAAACTCTTCAGTGTTATCTTCAATATTCAGGTTATCCGGATCGAGGGCGTCCTGTCGAATGATGGTATCGAAATAACAGCCGCCCGGCGGCATCTCACCGCTGGGCGGCGCGGCTGTATCTCCCTCTGGATACATGAGAATGCGGCCATCCGGCTCGGGCTCCGTATTGAACCCACCTGGAACCAATACGGGCGTGCCGTCAAAGGTGGTCCAGGGTTTCCAGTCGCGCTTTTCAAAGCCGAACATGGTTCCTGTCCCCGTCAATTCGACGACATCAATGCCAAGGGCTTCGATCAAGTCCGGCTGGATTTCCCCGAGAAGCTGGTAGGGCTCAATCACCTTCACCGGTGTTCCCGGAGCATCGAGACCAAGGGCCTGCCGCAGTTTATAAACCGTGCTGACATGCATCCCCGTCACCCCGCTTCCTCCCAAATCAAGTGGGATTCGGTCCGGCTCCTGGTAGTTAAGAGCCTTTTTTACACGTTCCCGTGAGCTCAGCATTACAGGACGTTCTTTCACAAATTTACTCTCATCTTATCACGTCGGCCAACAGGCTACTACCCGAAGAATCGTAGGACAGCATGTTTGTTAGAGATTCTTCGGGCACTGGATTTTGTCCGAGGCCTAACCTTATGGGGGGGTTGCCCTCCAGAATGATATCTAATTACCTGAAAACAATTAGCCAATGGCAAAATCAGCAATTTAATCGAACGAGAACGACTCACAATCCATATTCCGAGAGCAGAAACAAGTCTTCATAATCAGGGAGCGCTGTCTCCAAAACCGTTTCCGCATCCGAATATTTTTCAAATTCATCCTCAAGTCGGTTCAAATATGCTACCTCCCTTTCCGATAAAGATAGTCGATTTTCCCGGATTGCGGATCGAATGATACCACATGCCACCATCCCGGCGCACCGGGTACGGGCAAAGTCCGTCTTCTCGCTAACGATCGCCCGGGCGATCCGGTGGGAAGCCTCCGGAGAAATGATCAGGGCGTGGACGCTTTTGGTTTCATCACTCACAACCAGCCATTTCTTGAGAGCCTGTTCGTCCCCTGCCAGCAACGCCTCATTCATCAGACGACAATCATATGCCAGAATTTCGGTAAACACTTCGGGCGCAAATCCCGAGAGCAATTTGACATTCTGTACCGATTCATTGCTCCACAGATCCGTGACGGCCATGGCGATGTTTCCCAAATGGCTAAAATGCGCACAGGCTGCAGATTTGCCTTCCATGGAAATAGGATATCCCGTAATTGCTTTTATCACCGGACCTTCGTAAGCACAATCCTTTGACGGTCCAACAGCGCCTTCTTCAAACGCGACCAGAGATCGCACGGCGGACATGGCGCGCACGACTGCCGCAACCACATTGGGAATGTATCTCTGATCTGCCAGAATCATCGCCGTGTTTGCAAAAGCACAGGCGCTGTCCCCGGCAGCAATGACCTTTACCTCCTGGGCAATGTTATAGATCTGACTCCAAAGAAAATGCATGTCGCGTGGGGCTAAAACTCCCAGGGCCAGTAACAATCCGGGTAAACTTGCTTCCATCAAAGCCCGGTCGTTGACTTCTTTCCCACCCGTAGATTCTACCGACAAAAGATCAGTCCCATTATTCGCATTCATGCGGAATGATTCAAAGACGCGTTGAACCACGTCGCCGGTACGCATTTTCGGAGGGCGCTCCGTTTCTCTTATATCACAAATTGTGGTTCGGAGCGCCGTTTTTAATCCGTACCTTTGGTAGTAGGACTCCATTAACTTTTTTATTTGTGCGGTAATTTCGGCACCCATGTCGACCTGTTCTGTCATTTGGGGCGTATGTTCGAACTCAATCACCGCCCCCGGGACCTGCAGGATAGCCAGCCTCTGTAAAACGTTGCTCACCATTTCCTTATATTGCTCCAGAATCTCAGGCAGATTTCCTTTATCGACCCGCATGATGGGAAGCGTAAAGTTGACTTCCGGGAAAACTTGCCCGGCCCCCAACACCAGATCAAAACCACAACGCAGGGGATGGAGTGCCCGGCCAAACCCCATCTCATGTGAGGTCTCATAGGCCAGCGCGTCAAACATCATCTTGCTCCAATGAGCTTCTTTGCCATTTCCACAGCGGCAGAAGCGTTTCGGGCATACCCATCTGCCCCGATTTCTTCAGCATATTTTGTCGTAACCGGCGCCCCCCCGATCATGATTTTGATTTTGTTACGGCTGCCATCCGATTCAAATGCCTGCACCGTATCTTTCATTGCAGTCATGGTGGTTGTGAGTAACGCGGACAGCCCAACGATATCGACGCCGGTTTCTTTGGCCAATTCTACAAATTGGTCCGGTGAAACACCGACTCCTGCGTCAATGACTTCGAACCCACCGCCGCGCAACATGGCCGAAACAAGATTTTTGCCGATATCATGGATGTCTCCCTGAACGGTTCCGATGAGAACTTTTGCAATGGGCTTAACATCCGAGGCTTCGAGAAGAGGTTTTAGTAGATCAAGGCCGGCGTTCAATGCCCGTGCAGACAAAAGCATTTCCGGAATAAAAAATTCACAGGCTTCAAACTTCTTGCCCACAACGGCCATGCCCGGAATTAACCCTTCATCCAGAATTTCTTTCGGAAGTTTACCATTATCCAGGAATGCCTGAGTCAACTCCTTAACCCGGGTCTTATCGCCGGAGATGACACACTGCTGCAATTCACTATAACTTGCCATATTCAATTCTCCCTTAGATAGAACTTTTATACTTCTCCAGATATTCGCAGATAGCTGCAATGGACTTTAGAGGTACATCGGGGGCCACTTCCGCAATGAGTAATAATCCCCCCTGCGGTAAACTTAATTTCTCTACAGCTTCGTGAATGTGTTCTTCAATTTGTGACAGTGTCCAAAATGGAAAATGTTGTCGGTCCAGATCTAAATCAATGGCGATTTTTCCTTTAGCTATTCGGGCAAGATTATCAATGCCATTCGCCCCAACCTGGGGATTCAGTACATCGACGCCGCATTCTATGAGCGCGGGAATGATTTCCAAAATATGCCCATCGGAGTGCAAATAAACCAGACTACCCTTCTGGTGGCATTTTGCAAACAACCTTGCATAGCAGGGTTTGAGGTATTTAATCCATTTTTGCGGATGTATCGGGAGGGAATCCTGGTTGCCCAGGTCATCTCCAAGGACGATTAGTGCAGGATTTTCTTCTAAAAGCAGGTCGAGTTCATTGAGATTATACCCCAGGACTTTGTCAATCAAGATTTGAAGCTCCGGCGGCTCCTCTGCAAAGTCGATCATCAGCTCTTCGAACCCCCTCAAATAGTACAGCCGCATGAACATAAATCCATGGGGCAAGCCCGTATGCTCATTGGGGGGCTGAAAGGTATGGACATCTTCACGTCGGGTCAGGGGACATTTCACAACCACGCCTTCGAGTCCCGGAGACACATTCTTCCACACACAGCCCCATGCATCGGTATGCTCACCCTCCCGATACGTCCCTTCAAATCCATCGAAATCAATATTGCCTTTCTCGTAGTCTCCAAAAATCACCGGATGCTGCAGAACAATCTCCTCCAGGGCTTCACGATATTTCGCCCAGGTGGCCGGCATGATTCTCACGGAAATGGGAATCCATTCCGGATAATCAAATCGAATGGCTTTAAAGTAATTCTCTTCCCGGGTCATTGATGTCTGGCATTCCGGTGTTTTTAATGGATGCAGGCATGTTATAATTATACAGCAAACATTTTGACTTCGCCAAAATCCATCTTCAAGAGATGCTCGCGTTGGGCCATGCCGCCATCGATCGGGGCCATAGGTTTATGCAAAGTTAGTTTACGTTCCCCTTTTTCTGTTGCCACGATCATCGCCGCATCCTCGGTAGCGCAAACGATGTCCGGCTCGCTGCTCCACAAAGGCACCTCCGCCTGTTGTACCAACCAGCGCAGAATTAAGCTCGGGAGGGGTGCACTTCCGACGTAGACGGATTTGTGACCTTCATATTCTTTCATCGCAAAGGCGACTTCATCAACGTCTTGCCACAAACCCAGGGACTCACCATCGTCGTCGGTAACAGCAAAGCGCGGATAATGGCGGGCGTCCACGCCAAACCGCAACCTGATAGAGTATTCTTCCGCCCGAATTTTACCCCGGATCATCATGGGGCCCGGCTCTTTCAGAACCTTGAACCGGAATCCGGTCAGGTCTTGCATCTGTTCCAAATTTAGCTTGTCGGACGTGATGAAACCAGGTGCGTAATACCAGACAACGGTCGCGCCGCTGTCTCGCAACATCGCTTTGATTTGGCTCACTTCATCGGATGTCAAATGGAACAGATTCACCATAAACATCAGGCGGTATTTTTTTGAATCTGTTGGCTGCAAATCAAAATCATGCAGGAAATCCATCGGCGNNAAGTCTGTGTAGCCAATGCCGTAATCATACCAGGGCCTGTCCGCATTCCAATGTGCGGTAGCAAAAAAGCTCTTGATATCATAGACCGCGGCTATTTCTGCAACCGAGCTAATATCCAATTTCATCCGGCGCTCCCCTAAGGCAACAAGACGCCTGATCTCATCGATAAGCGGCTCACTTGCATACCAGCCGTTTTGGGCCTGATTCAAGGGACCAAAATCAAATAACCACCCGCCGACGCCGCTGGCAAAAACCTGACCCAGATCACGCTGTAAGATTAACTTTGAGCCCTCGAGGGTATGACTGCTCCTCCCGCCGAGGCCTCCGACAACGGTATGGGGATTGACGTCCAGGTAGGTACTGGGATCCATCTCAGAGATATACAGTTTGCCATGCCGTTTCACGGATTCGACCAGCATCCGGTACCCACCATCTCCTCCCACACCTCTCGAGCTGCCAAGCAGATTACCACCCCCATCGATCATGTCGACCCTCACACCTTTTCTGTTCCGGACATTGCCCTCCTGGTACGTATAGGGACAGGCGATATAATCGATGTCAGGACTTTCCAGAATCTTTTGGGTGGCCAGGTACCCCCCTTCCTGTATCCTCACTTGTTCGAGCAGGTAGCCGTAAAAGACACCACACAGAACCCTGCTCTCCATGGCTTGTTTAAGTGTGCTTGCCATAAAGAGCACGCTGTCGGCGATGGTTTCATGATACTTACGATAAAAGGTGATGACGTCCTTTTCTTTTTCAGGGTCCCGAAGTAAGCCGAATGTGGTTTGCAGCCTGTCTTGCGTCCGTGGAATTTTGCCACATGAACGCTGCATTGGGTTACTATAATCCGGGAGATAATCCGGGCCAAAATAATTCCACTCTGCGGTTCGGCCTGTCGTCGGTTGATATCCGATGACGCGGCTGTTCAGTGGAGATTCCTGAATGTGCCGGACGAAATCCTGCAGCATGGCAGCGGTATCTCGCCGCCAAACCTCGGAGGCAAAAGAAGCCTCCCAGAGCTCATCGCCGCTGGCCATAAAATAATGCCCCCCTTCCGACTGCGGTATATTTCGCTTTTCGTGGACATTGAACCTCTTCTCCGGCGTCGGCAGCCCATACTTGATCAATTCAGAGGGATGTGCCTCCTTCCACCAATTTGGAGTGTTCAACTGAATGCGCGGCAAGAAATACGCCTCAGGATCCATTTCAAGGAGTCGGCCCATGAAGGCGTCTATTATGGACCAGTCATATTTGTTGGGCCCGAGCCACCCGGAACGCATTCCCAGGATGGGGTGGTGAATATGGATACCTGCTTTTTTGAAATTTTCAATTGTGGGATATAAGTGCGTGCTCAGAGCCATAAAGGGGTAAATCTCCTCACCATTGAGGAACAATCGAGGCCCCCCGCGCTCAACTTTAACCTGCGCCTGCGCAGGCGGCTCACCCAGCAGTTTTTCAATTTGCTTTAATGCTTCGACTTTATTGAAATTTGGATGAGAATACAGCTGAGATTCAAAAAGCTCCCAGGGCCATAAGGTCATCGCGCTGGTTGTTAAGCCAAACAATTTAAAAAATTTTCGTCGTTTCATCTTTCATTCCTGATAGTTATCGAATAATTTATGATGTCCACCTGAGTCAATCTGCCTTCAATCTCCCATCTCCGTCCGAATGGTGTCGCTTTCGAAGTGCTGAGTCGAGTACTCAATGATTTCTGAAACCTCCGCGATTCCGCCAAACTGCTGCTTGAAGCCTGGCGAAATCTCAAACACATCTTCCGCACCATTGCAAACCTGGATTCCTAACCGTTTTCATCAACTGTCCGCATCCAGATTCGACCGCTCTGTACATAGAATGTCTCATGCTTTTGTTCATGATGATGTAAAGAGTACTTCTTCTCGGCATACACGACGAGCACTTTTCCGCAATATTCCGGGGAGTTGTGAAAAATCTCATAACCCCAGCCCTTCTGGTTGCGTTGTATAGGTTTGGTTGGTACGATAGGCATCATGGTCTCCGTCTAATAAATGAAGTCCACAGTGCCGGCTTCCTTCAAAACATTCACAACAAAATCCCGATCCTGGACGGCGTTTTCGAGCACTTTTTTAACGTTAAAGTCCTTTGGATCTTGCACCACACAATCTTTCACAAACTCGATACATATCTTCCCGGAAAATCCACCTTCAACCAGAGCTGCCGTCAGCTTTCCGTAGTCAAGATCAGAGTCCTTTAACAGAGCCATTTTTCCATTTTTTTGACCTTGATAATGGATGTGGACCACATCGTCCGCGAGCATGCGATAATCACCGATCGCTTTCTCGGTATCGTAAAAGTCAAATGGCTGAAAACACACCATGAAATTTTCTAAATTGACCGCTTTCATGAATTCTCTGCAGGAGTCAACGCTATCAAAAAGCGTATCCGGATGGGTTTCACCGGTGACGGCGAGATTGTAGGAAGCAGCCAGTTCGAGAGTCTCTTGCATAAATTCTACTGAACGCTGGTATTCCGAATCCGTTATTTGAGCCGAACCCTGCACGCCTACAAAAGCCTTGAGGAGACCGCTTTCCAGCAGTTTGGCATAATTCAAAAGCCTTTTAATTCTATCCAATTCGTCTTGACGCCCTCGGCCGCGCAAGTGTAGGCTCGGGTACATTCCAATCACGGGAAACCTTAAGCCGAGAGAGTTGGCTATCTTACCATATTTCTTGATTTCGCTCTCTGCCGCTCTTGAAACGTGGTCTTGCCATACCTCGATGAAACGAAAGCCCGCCTTTGCAACAGGGTCAAGCAATTGATCAAGCTGAAAGTAAGCTCTTTTGTCAGCAGTCCATCGATTCGGATCCAGGGCAATGGAATTAAGCAGTATATGAATCACTTAGACTTCCGTTCAGAGTTGCTTACAGGGTCTACGTTGATTATTCCTCCAGATCCGGAACATCAACCCATCTGCGACTTTGCCAGGATTCATGAGCCAATTCCGCGAGCTGTATCCCCTTGGCGCCTTCAAGCAAATCCCATTGGAACGACTCGTCTTTGACCACGTATCGCAGGAATAACTCCCATTGTATCTTGAACGCATTTTCGTATTCTGTGAAAGCTGGAACAGAAGTCCACTGGTCGTAGTAATTAATCGGGCTGTCAATGTCGGGATTCCAGACAGGACGGGGTGTATGCGTATAGGGTTGGCTCACACAATTGCGCAGGCCGGCAACCGCGGAGCCGTGGGAGCCATCGACCTGCAACGTCAGCAAATCGTCGCGCCGTACGCGCGTGGCCCACGAAGAATTGAATTGCACCGTGATATCATTTTCCAACTCCAACGTGGCATAGGCGGCGTCGTCCGCCGTACAGAGATAAGGCTCGCCATTTTCCTGCCATCTCTTTTTCACATGGATGGCACCGAAACAGGAGACAGCTTTAACTTTGCCAAATAGATTGTCCAGCAAATAACGCCAGTGCGGGAACAGATCCAGGATAATTCCCCCGCCATCTTCCTTGCGATAGTTCCACGACGGCCTCTGGGATGCGATATGCTCGCCTTCGAAGACCCAATAGCCAAAATCCCCCTGGACCATGTGGATCTCTCCGAAAAAGCCCGTGTCGATGAGCACTTTCAATTTCAAGATACCCGGCAGCCACAGTTTATCCTGCACGACCCCATGCTTCAAACCGGCTTTCTTCGCCGCATTGTACAGGTCAAGAGCCTCTTGGGTTGTCTGGGCCGTCGGTTTTTCACAATAGATATGTTTTTTGGCCTTGATGGCTTCTTTGACGGCAGCATAACGCCGGTCTGTTGTTTGCGCGTCAAAATAGATTTTATAATGGGGATCAGACAGAGCGCTATCAAGGTCGGTTGTCCATTTTTCGATACCGGACATAGCGACCAGCTTTTCCAGTTTGACCGGATTCCTCCCGACCAAAATCGGATCCGGCATGATCACTTCCTCATCGCTGATCGCAACCCCGCCCTGTTTGATTATCTCGACAATCGATCGCATGAGGTGCTGATTGGTCCCCATGCGACCCGTGACCCCATTCATGATGATGCCAATTTTATGCGTCTTCATATTTCCCATTGCAATGATTCTCCATCGAATTGTGATTCACTGCGGTTTATCTGTACATTGCGGTTGCGCGCCTTCCGGCAGCGATGGGACGTCAATGCCCGCCTTCGGCAAGGTTCCCTCCAGCTCCTGGCGCCAGTGCGCGACATCGCCGGCCGGGCCGTAGCAATAAATCATGGCCAACGGTTCGGAGCCGATGTTGGTGAGTTGATGAAAAACGTTAGGTGGAATCCATACGGCCTGCCCGCCGGTCACGGTTTGCTTCTCCTCCCCGAGACACATTTCACCGGTGCCGCTTAAGACAAAATAAATTTCTTCCTGTTCCTGATTGTGCCAGGGGACCTGGCCGCCGTTCGGTTCAAGTGTGACATAGCCCATACAAAAATTGTTTGCCTGAATCGGTGAGGCCCCGCCAACCAAGTTCTGGGTTCTTCTCCGCGCCGGGTACGTCCGGCCTTTGATGTCCTGCAAGTCGGCAATCGTCATGATTCATCCTTTTGTGGTTGCAATTTGCTTTATTCACTTTCGGACCAAAACACCAGATACGGTTCATTCTGGCTGATTCTCTGAACATAGAGCACGGCTTCGCGCATATGATAGTCCCCCCACATGCTGGATTCCCCATTCGGTATTTTATGCCCAGACGGAATGGCATCCCAGCCATTAGGGCGATGATAAATCGAATGCAAAATCAATCCCTGATGATGGCTATCTTCGCTTAAATAAGGCTTGTCCAGCAGTGTATCCAAAACAGTAAGACCGGCCTGCCAGTAACCATCTCCTTTTCCCGATTCTCCTTTTGCCTGTAAATAATGTCCCAACCGCAATAAGCCCTGAGCCGCAATCGCAGCTGCCGAACTGTCGACGGGTTCATAGTCATTAAATGGATCAGCCCAAGTGTCCAGATAGTCACCAAGCTTATAGAGCAGCGGGGCTCCGGTATCCCAGTACGGAATGCCATCCGTTGGGGTCTGTTCTATGTAAAAATCAGAGGTTGCCTGTGCGGCTTTAAGCATCCGAGATTCGAGAACCTCTTTGCCCCCGAATGCCTGCACTTCCGCCGTTTCCAGGGTGTCCAGATACTCGAGCTGTTCGGCATACCCGCACATGATCCAGGCCAGACCGCGCGTCCACGTAGAAAAGGGAGAATATCCTTGCTGAGAATTGGGACAGCGGTAGTTGCCATCATTGACGTTGAAAATGCTCTCGTGCGCCACACGTCCCCGCACGTCATATGCGTCCCGACGTTCGCCATAATAAACCGAATATTGAGCCGTGGCTTGCGCGTGATGCATCAGACGCTCGAGCAAACTGACTTTTCTGTCATTGTCCTCAATCAACTCATGCCCCAGACGATGTCCCACAGCCAAAATTCGCAACGACCGGATGGTATCGGCAAACAGGGAATGCGGTCCGTTAAACGAATAGATGAACCCACGTCCGTCGCTGGTTCGGGTCCATCTTTTTGCCTGAACCGCTGCCGAGCATTTAAGCGCCAATCCATAAAAATTGCGTTCCCAATCGTTGTGTTCGATTTTACCTTCCTGCATCAGCCGGAGGAGATTTCCATACGTACTGATGTTATTGAAGCCATGATCGTGAACGCCAAAATGGGTCAGGTGCGGGGCCATGTGCTTCACGGTATTCCGGCGGCCGATGTCAAGAAATTCAGGCTCACCCGTCGCATCATACTGCAGAATGGCCGCCCCCCATTGAAATCCCTGGGTCCATTCCGTCCACCCGCGGGTTGTGTATTTCCCATCTATTGTAAAAACCGGCGATCCTTTCGAAGCATCATAGTTTTCTTCGATGTCTAATATTTTGGCCGCTGACACGGTCCAGAATTTCCGGATTTTGGATTCTAAATCCGCGGGTTTGATTTCGTGATTTATTTTTAACATAGCAATGTTTTTAAACGTGAAAACAAGAAACTCAAAAGTGCATTTAGCGACGCTTGCTGGTTACGTCGGCTTCATAATCCTGAATAGCCCTCAGCCATGCTGTTCCAACGGGGACATCCGATTGCGTGCAATAATAGTCCCAAACGGCACCAAAGGGCATATTTTTCAGGCTATCCAACAATGCCAGACGGCCAAAGTAGTTGCCTTCGGCTTCATATGTTT
>JAABXR010000344.1:36596-43904 GCA_011776225.1 Phycisphaerae bacterium | reverse complement strand
CGGGTTCCGATGGTCCATGCCCCGACGCGATTCATGCTGGCATCGAAGAAATCGAGAGCTATGTGAATGCGATCCATGGCATTGCTGCGCACCACCTCTTCGGTGATGGCCCGGACATCGTCATTGAGAATGACCACATGGTCGCTGTCCCAGCGTACCGGTCGACTGATGTGAAGCAGAATCTCATCACAAAACAGCATGGTTGCAGAGATTTTGTCGGCCACGGATTCCGTGGGATGGAAGTGCCCGGAATCGAAGCACGGCAGGACCCCATTGCTGAGCGCGTACGCCAGGTAAAACTCGTGCGAGCCGACGACAAACGCTTCACTCCCGATGCCAAACAGTTTGCTTTCAAGGGCATCTTTCAATTCAGAGGAAGCAAACGTTTCCGAGAAAACGTCATCCAGTGAGGCTTTCAGCAAGGCCCTCGGGGTCCAGCGATCGACCGGTAAATCTTTGTATCCATCCGGTATCCACAGATTATGAATACAGGGGCTGTTCAGCTCTTTGCCAAAAAATGCCCCGATTTCCCGACACAATTTTACATGCTCAATCCAGAATTCCCGAATCCCTTTGTCCCTGTGGCTCAACGTGAAGCCGGTGCCGGCTTTCGGATGCGAAAAACAGGTTGCGTTAAAATCCAGCTTGATATTTTGAGCTTTTGCCCAATCGACCCACCCCTGGTAATGGTCGGGAGAAATCTCATTCCGATCGACCCGCTTGCCGCCAAATTCTCCATACATGGCGTGCAGGTTTAAACGATGGCTGCCCGGAATCAACGAGTAAGCTTGTTCCAGATCCTGGCGCAGTTCATGAACATTTCTCGCCTTTCCCGGGTGGTCGCCGGTCACCTGAATGCCGCCGCCTGAAAGCTCGGCATCGGGACGTTCAAATCCGCCGACATCATCCCCCTGCCAGCAGTGTACCGAAATAGACACATTCTGCAGCCGGGATATTGCGGACTCAGCATCAACACCGAGCTCAGCATAGCGCTCCTGAGCGATTTTGTAGGCGCTTTCGGTGGTCTCTTTTGTATTCATTGTTACTGCTCTCTTAATTAATAATCGATTTGGTTGCAGGCTTCTACACGAGAACGTTTATGATTGTCGCCGACACCAACCGGGAATCCGGGTCCGGTGGAGTGGGTTCCCGCTTCTGCCCACGGGAACGATACGCACGCGGTTTCATTCAGACAATATTTAGCATTATTTCGCATGATTAACCTCTGCAAGCATATCGGTAAAACCGCCGTAGGCTCGTTCCCAGCTTTCGCTCTCTCTGGGTTCATAGCTGTTTAACTCGAACGAATTGCGAATAACTTGTCGGATTTCCGCATGTGAATTGACATACCCCATCGCCAGCGCTTGTACCATGATGTTTCCGATCGCGGTCGCTTCAGTGGGGCCGGTGACCACCGGCAAACCGGTGGCATTTGCCGTAAATTGGCACAGCAATTCATTTTTTGCACCGCCGCCAATAACATGGATGGTTTTGATCTCATGGGGATATATTTGACGCAACTGCTCGAGTACGACACGATATTTGAGTGCCAGGCTTTCCAGGGCACAGCGGACAATCTCCCCGTGCGATTCAGGCGCGCCCTGACCGGTTTTATCACAGAACAAACGCATGGCTTCCGGCATATCCGGAGGATTCAAGAAGGACGGTGCGTCCGGATCGATCATGGATCTGAATGGCGGAGCGGTCTCTGCCAGCCGGGTCAGCTCTTCATAACTTATGGGAGTATCCTGGTCCCAGGATTTCTTGCACTGCTGAACGAGCCACAGCCCCATAATATTTTTCAGGAAACGAAAGGTGCCTTCCACACCTCCTTCGTTGGTGAAATTGAACGACATCGCCTGCTCGGTAAGAACCGGATGTGTCATCTCAACGCCCATTAGCGACCAGGTCCCCGAACTCAAGTATGCCCAGTCCTTGCCGGTCGCCGGAACGGCGGCAACAGCGGAACCAGTATCGTGGCTGGCGCAGGCAATGACCGGGATTGGCTCGAGACCGGTATCGTTCGTCACACTTTCGTGGAGAGTGCCAAGGGTGGTCCCGGGTGCCACAATGTTCTGCAGTTTTGCTCTGGATATCCCAAGAGCCTCAAGTAACGTATCCTCCCAGTCCCCTTTAGTGGGATTATACAGTTGGCTGGTCGTAGCGAATGTAAATTCTGATGACATGTTTCCTGTCAGGAGATAGTTAAACGCGTCCGGCATAAAAAGGATATCATGCGCAGCCTGTAAAGCAGAAGAATTTGCTTTCGACATGGCATATAATTGATAAATGGAATTGAATGGCAGCATCTGGATGCCTGTCATTTCATAGAGCTTTTCGCGAGGAACAAGTTTGTGAAATTCGGCCATCATGCCTTCCGTCCGTGCGTCGCGATATGCAAACGGCAGTCCGAGAAAGGTACCGTCCTCTGCCAGCAGCGCAAAATCAACTCCCCAGGTATCCACAGAGAGACTCTCCGGTCGGCCCTGTAATTCCGAAGCACACTGTTGTAGACCTTGCTTCATCTCCTCAAATAAGCGAAAAATATCCCAATGCAAGTGTCCCAGAATATTAATCATACCATTGGGAAAGCGGCTCACTTCTTTGATGCTCAACCTTTGATCCGCGAGCGTGCCAAGCATTGTCCGACCGCTTTCTGCGCCCAGATCGAAAGCCACAAAGTGTGATGCGTTCATTTGTCTGCCTTCATTTCCGGTCATGGTCCAATCACTACCGACACCTTACCCGGCCCATGGACTCCCAGCGTTAATGACAATTCTATATCTGCGGTCCGGCTTGGCCCGGTTATGATATTCAAATAGGAAGCGGCGGCAATGTCAGCGCCCCGCTTTTCGAAAAAATCTCCCATGGAGGAATAAATCTCACTTCGGGATACGATTGCGATGTACTCAAAGGGCAAGAGTGAGGCGGTCCGGGGCTTACCTTCTGCCGAAATGAGCACAAGCGATCCTGTCTCGGCAATCGCGGCATCACAGCCGGTGAGTCCAATCTCCGCAGTGGCCTGCTCCTGCTCATCATCGTGACCAAAAAGAACTAGCCGATCTTGCAAGACCTCCCCGACGTCATAAGGAAGATGATCCAAGTCCCAACTCAGAATAGATTTGCCTTCCAAAAGCGATGCGAGCCGCTTCCGGATCGCTTCCGGTTTTTCCTCGAAATAGGTGTCAACCCCAAGTGCCGCCAGTTCTGTCCTAAATCTGTTGAGACACTCACCTTTACTGGGCACCGATGCCACGGGCTTCTCGGATAAACCTGACTTTGCCTCCGTGAGTCGAGCCAAAGAGCGGGCGTTACGGATCGCCGAGAGAATTTGGGCCTTTAAATCGGAGGAAAAGTTAGCCTCCATCGTTCCTCCCTCTTGCCTGCCACAATTGCTGAAAAGTCGTTTTTGCCGGCGTTTTGAGGTCGCGGACTTTGGTCCAGTTCCTTATGGGGAGGAAAGAAGAGCTTACCCAGCCATTTTTCCCCAGACGTCTCAGCAGCCACCGTCCCATTGCGGCCACCAACCGGTAAAGTCTCGGCAACGCCGCGATTGCGCTGAATGCCTTCATTCCCAGTGTGAGGCCTGCGGGCTGTCTTAGCTCCTCCATCGCCTTTTGGCGCAGAGCGAGCAGCATCCTGGGAATATCGATTCTCAGGGGACAGACCTCCCGGCAGGCGCCGCAAAGCGTACTGGCCGCCGGAAGCTCCGACCAGTCAGTCAGTCCCCGCAGACCGGGCGTGATAACAGACCCGATCGGTCCCGCATACGTATCACCATAGGCATGTCCGCCGATATTCTTGTAGATCGGACATACATTGAGACAGGCGCCGCACCGGATACAGGCGAGGCTCTCTGCCAGCTCGCCTGCCAACAGCCTGCTCCGGCCATTATCCAACAGGATAACATGCACCTCTTGCGGACCGTCCTCTCCCTCTCTCCGAGGCCCATGAATCAGGGTGGTATAGACGGTGAGTTTCTGCCCCGTGGCGGAACGGGCCAACAGTTTGAGAAACAGATCGAGATCCGCGAGCGTGGGTAGCAGCTTTTCAATTCCCATGAGCACTATGTGGACTTTGGGCAGACTGGTGACCATGCGGCCATTGCCTTCATTGGTGACGAGGCAGATGGTGCCGGTTTCCACAACTCCGAAATTTGCGCCCGTAATGCCCATATCTGCATTGAGAAATTCCCGGCGAAGTTTTCTCCGGGCGGTCCACGCCAGTTCCTCAGGATCGTCGGAAAACGGAACGCCTAATCGTTCCTGCATGACTCTGCCGACGTCCTCGCGTGTCTTATGAATAATGGGTACAATGATATGGGATGGATGATCTTCCGCAAGCTGAACGATGTACTCCCCCAGATCCGTCTCCACGATGTCGAATCCGGCCCGGAGCACGCTGGCATTGAGGCGAATTTCCTCAGTCACCATCGATTTGGATTTCACAATCTTTTTGACATGGTGCTGTTTGGCGATTTCAACAACTTTGGCGTTGGCGTCCTCACTTTTGGCTGCCCAATGGACATGCACGCCATTCTCTTTCAGCCGTTCTTCAAATTTCAGCAGATTGTCGCCGAGATTGCTGAGGATGTTCAGCTTCGTATTGCGTGCCAGGTCTCTGATCTGCTCGACATCCTCAAGCGAAGAAAGCGCCTCTGTTCGCCTGGATTTTAGTTGCGTCGTCGCCCTGTTCAGGGCAACTTGCAGATGTCCGTCGTTTAGAGCTTGCGCTGCCCGTTCCGTAAATAGCGTCATGATGCAAGCCCCTCTTCCAGGATCTGAGCGACATGGCGAACCTGGATCCGGGACCCTCTGCGATGCAAGCCGCCCTCGAGATGCATGAGACAGCCCATGTCACAGGAGATGACCATGTCTGCGCCGACAGCTTCCAGATGAGCAATTTTGTTGTTCATCATGCTGCCGGAAATTTCCGGATTCTTAACGGAAAACATGCCGCCAAAGCCACAGCATTCTTCCTGATCCTGGAATTCGACGACGTCAAGGCCGGTGACATTTTCCAGTAAAACTTTGGGCTGATTCTCGACCTTCAATCCTCGAAGGAGATGACAGGAAGGATGATAGGCTGCGCGCGCGTTAAGCCGGACCCGCAAATCTGTAATGTCCAGCACATCGACAAGGAACTGAGTGAACTCATAACATCGTTCTGTCACGGCATTGACTTTTGCCAGGCTTTTTGAGTCATCATAGAACAACTGAGGATACTGGTGAATGATCATGTCGCCGCAGGAACCGGAGGGCACGATAATGGGCCCCTCCGTCTCCAGAAGGATATCCAGCGTTTTGAGCGCTACCTCCCGGGCCTCTTTGGAGAATCCCGAGTTGAAGGCGGGCTGTCCACAGCACGTCTGGTCCGGGGGCACTTCCACCGTGATGCCTAATCGCTCAAGGATGTTCACGACGGACATTCCCACCCCAGGATAGAATTCATTGATGAGGCAGGTATGAAAGAACTGGACTTTTTCAGGCTTCTCCGACAATGGTCGTCTCTCAGAATCGGTGGTTATTAACGTGTGAACGCACCGGCATTGCCGGCATCGACGTTGATGATGTTTCCCGTAGATTTTGCTGATAGATCGGAAGCCAAAAAGTAGACGGCTTCTGCGACGTCTTCCGGCAGCACGCTCCTTTTGAGCATGCTGCGCTTGCGATAAAACTCCTCCAATTGGTCTTCCTCCAGACCATAGGCGTCAGCCCTTTCTTTCCGCCACTGGCCGGTCCAGATTTTGGACCCTTGCAAAACCGCGTCCGGGTTTACCGCATTGGCGCGAATCCCATACTCGGCTCCCTCCAGGGCCAGGCAGCGTGCGAGATGTATTTCCGCGGACTTGGCGGTATTATAAGCTGCTGCCTTTGGCGAAGCAGCCAGGGCATTTTTACTGCCGATAAAGACAATCGCCCCTCCCCGCCCCTGAGTTTTCATCACGCGAAACGCCTCCCGCGATACGAGAAAATAGCCCGTGGTCAGAACATCCATATTTTTTCGCCATAAATCGAGACTGGTCTCTTCGATAGGCGAGGCAGATGCCAGACCCGCGTTTGACACCAGTATGTCCAGCCCGCCAAATTCCGACAGAGCAAATTGAAATGAACGCATCACAGACGCTTCGTCGGTGACATCCGACCCGACTCCTCGTATATTGTCCTGTCCAAACTCGGACCTGAGCCCGCTTTCGGTTTCGGACAAGGCCTTTTCATCGATATCAGCGAGCACCACGCAGGCCCCCTCCTGCAACAACCGGCGCGCGGTGGCCTTGCCGATTCCTCCTCCTCCACCTGTGATGAACGCTATACGTCCTGCCAGGCTTTTCGGTTTTGGTTGACGCTTTAGCTTGGCCTCTTCCAGTTGCCAGTATTCGATGTTAAACGCCTCCTGTTCCGGCAAAGCAACATAATCGCTGACAGCCGTGGCACCGCGAATCACATTTATGGCATTTACATAAAACTCGCCAGCAATTCGGGCCGTCGCCTTATCTTTGGCAAACGTGAGCATCCCGACGCCCGGGATAAGAATGACCACCGGATAGGCATCGCGCATGGGCGGTGAGTCGTCTTGACGGCATCGTCGGTAATAGGCCTCATAATCTCTGCAATATTTCTGGAGGAGTGAATCCAATCTCCCGATGACCTCATCAACAGTCTCTGCTTCGGGATTAAAGTCAATAAAGAGCGGCCAGATTTTGGTGCGGAGGAAATGATCCGGGCAAGAGGTGCCGAGGGCGGCCAACTCCTTTGCCCTCTTGGAATTGACAAATTGCATGACCTCGGAAGAGGCATTGTAATGTCCAATTTTTCTAACTTCGGCGCTGAGCTTTCCCCGCAACTGCGGCATGAGCGTGGCTACGAAATCCTGTCTGCTTGATTCCTGCATTGGTGCGACGTTTTGGCCGCGGAATGCTGCTTTCGAACCGTGCTTGTCCAGATAATCTGTTGCTATTTGGATGATTCGGAGGGTTTCTTCATAGCATTCCTTAGCCGTCGCCCCCCAAGTGAAAAGACCGTGTCCACCGAGGATGATGCCTTTCAAGTTCGGTTGAGCGTTACACATCGCCTCCAGTCTAAGTCCAAGGTCAAAGCCGGGGCGCTGCCAGGGCAGCCAGCCGATCTGGCCTTCGTAAATCTCCTGGGTGAGTTGTTCCCCGTTTTTGGCGGCAGCTATCGCAATGATGGCGTCCGGATGCACGTGATCCACGTGCTTGTGCGCGATAAAGGCGTGCAGTGGCGTATCGATGCTGGCCGCCCGTGGATTGAGGTTAAAGGTACAGTGAGGCAGGTAGTTCACCATTTC
>JAABXR010000344.1:27763-36529 GCA_011776225.1 Phycisphaerae bacterium | reverse complement strand
TCTACATCCCTTCCCGTAAGGGGATCCGGCATCATGACTTTTGCCGACGTATTGCCACCACCATAGTTGGTAACCCGCAAATCTGCACCGAGCAAATTCGATCGGTAAAGCAGCAACTGCTCTTCTGAAAGCCCCTCACAAGCCGCATCATCCCAAAGATTCGTGATTAAACTATCTTTTTTCTGATTCATATTTACACCTATCTCCTCATTTCGAAGTCTCGGGACGGTCAATCGACCATTTCATGAAAGAATTTGTACGCCCGAACTACCGCCTCCCGCATCATATCCTCTGCCTTTGCCGTATCCCGGTTCGCAAGATGGGACTGCAGTTGGTCAACATCGAGCTCCCCGGCAGCCTTATCGCACGCCTCCCAACTCAAGATACTTCGCACAACACGATCAATGCCTTGTTCCACATTATCGTAAGGCCGAACCTGCATGTCATGGCCCTTCCAGCGTCGATAACCAGCCTGTTGCATCAAACCGGCAATGGCGATATTCATGCCATTGATCCGGACGCCATGATCGATATCGTACTTGGCTGGCCCGCCAAGTATGATGCCGTCGTTGTAGCCCTGACTGTTTAAATGTGTATGAAGCATGGCTTCGCCATCTAATTCTTCCACCGTGTCATGGATATGATCCAGTCCAATCATTTCCGAATGGCCGATTTCCTTGTTGAGTCCTTTCTTAGCTCGCGATATGCCAAACTCTTCCTCCAGTCGTCTCCAAAACAGCAGAGCACTTGCGACCGTGGGGATGAGCAGAGCCGGATGGCCTTCGTTTGGCTTTGGCTCTAAAGCAAAATAAAGATCGCCTCCCAGTGATTGTTCGAAACGGCACAACTTCGCCACGCTTTCTTTCAAGTTCTGGTACATCTGTTTGATATAAACGGTCGCAATATCGTAGCCAAAAGATCCGTTCCAGATAACCAGGGCCGGCGCTTTGTCGAGATCGGGATGCCAGGCTTTGCGAAGCGGATCATAAGCCAGTTCAACAGATCGTTCACCATAGCGCTCCGCAGCCTTTCGTTCCTGTGAGTCTAATGAAGCGATACCTCCGTAGGCAAAATGAAGATGTGCCCCGGGTGTGATCATCGCAAGGTATAAGCTGCTGTCAACCAACGTATCAGCTATATCTTCCGCATTGTTTTCATTGTACTCATTGTCATAATGCAGCTCAACGCCTAATTCGATATACTCCGGCAGTCTTGGCACGATTCGTTCTTTGACGAGTCGAATAAAATCCGTGGTGCCGAAGTTTTGTGCGTCCCATTCCGGCCGAATGTCCGCAGGTACAAATCCGCCTTTTCCGGCGTGGAACGTCCATTTGCAGACACTGTGCAGGATTTTGTCTTCAGCCATTTTCAATTGTTCCTTCCTAATTGATATTCCATTCCAATTCATGCACCCAATTTGCATACGCTTCCTGGTAGGCGGCCGCCAGAGCCCGGTTTGGCTCTATCACTCTTTCGGAGCTTAAGCCGACAAATGCCTTTGCGACTTCCTCATAGACGGCCGCACCTATTCCCGCTCCTCTTGCCGCTCCCTGGGAGCCATCCGTGTTATACAATTCAACTTGAGCTCCGGTCACAGTGGCGAATGTTTCGGCGAACAGCGGGCTCAAAAACATATTCGCGTATCCGGCCCTCACCGAATCGATTTTGATTCCCATCTCTCGCATAATCTCAATGCCATAATTCAGGGCGAATACAATGCCCTCCTGTGCTGCGCGAAGAAAATGGCGACGCGTATGTATATTGAACCTCAGACCGTGAACCGAACCGCCGACATCTCTGTTTTCCAGTATCCGCTCGGCGCCGTTGCCAAAGGGCAGAATGACCAACCCCTCTGATCCCACAGGAGTTTGGGCGGCCAACACATTCATTTCTGCATAACTCAGCCTCCTGCCATTTCCGACGAAATTGTTTCTGAGCCAGCGGTTTAATATTCCGGTCCCATTAACGCAGAGCAGTACCCCATATCTGAGGTTGTCGGGCGTGTGATTAACATGGACAAAAGTATTTACCCGCGACTTTGCATCATAATTGGGCTCGCTGCCAACTCCATATATGACTCCGGAGGTGCCCGCCGTCGCTGCCAGTTCTCCGGGGTTCAAAACATTTAATGAAAGTGCATTATTCGGTTGATCGCCGGCACGATATGCCACCTTGATGCCCGGCCGTAACCCAAGCTCATCGGCAGCGGTACTGGAAAGTTCACCCTGGACGGAGAATGTAGGGACCATCTCTGGAATGACATCAGCACTTATGCCGAAATGTTCAAGGAGTAATTGAGCCAACTCCTGATTCTCAAAATCCCACAGGATGGCCTCAGACAATCCGGAGGGTGTCGTTACAATATCGCCAGTCATCTTCATGGCAATATAGTCTCCAGGCAGCATAATTTTGTGGATTTTGGAATAAACGTCGGGTTCATTCTCCATGACCCACTTAAGCTTTGATATCGTGAAGTTGCCCGGTGAATTGAGAAATTTGGCAAGGCATCTTTCCGATCCAAGTCTGTTGAAAGCTTGCTCTCCAATTTGCACCGCGCGCGAGTCGCACCAGATGATAGCCGGGCGCAAGACCCGATAATCCTTGTCTACGACTACCAGGCCGTGCATCTGATAGGATATGCCAATGGCTTCAATTTGACTGCGATCAATCTGCGTTTTTGCCATCATTTCAGCGGTCGCCGCTTTCATGTGGTGCCACCAGACTTCCGGATCCTGCTCAGCCCAACCGGGTTTGACGGCAATGATATCCAGTTCATCGGTTGTGGGAGAGACGGCAGAAGAGATGCCCAGACCCGTCTCGGCTTGCAATACGGTTGCTTTGATTGAGGAACTACCAACATCGTAGCCTAAGAGGAACATCTCTGACGTTCACCTCCGTTCCAAAGCGATTTTTTGCGTTTTCTCAGTGGTTTATTTTTTCCTGGCTTCTTTAATCCGGTCCAGAACAACGCGCACAGCCATCCCACACCTCAACGACGTGCTCTAACAAGATGGCGAATCTAGCGCTGCTGCATCAAGAACATGACACCTCTGCTTACAACCTCCGCAGGTGGAATCCGCCATCCACATTGATGATTTCGCCAGTCGAAAATGGCAGATACCCCTGCACGACAGCCACCACGGCCCCGGCAACATCCTCAGCCGTCCCCCATCGTCTGATTGAGGTCAGGCCCTCCCCGATCAAACGATCATACTTCTCTTTCGCCGCGCTTGTCATATCTGTATCAATGATGCCAGGTCGTATCTCGAAGACTTGAATGCCATGCTCCGCCAATCGATCGGCGTAGAGCATCGTCATCATAGACATTCCGGCTTTCGAGATACAATATTCGCTCCGGTTTGGGCTGCTAACATAGGCACTGATGGAACCGATGTTTATAATCTTGGGTGCCTCAACCGTTCCAGCTTCAACCAAATCGATCATTTTTCTGGCCACCAGCTGGGTAAGAAAAAATGGGCCTTTAAGATTAACCGTCATCACTTTGTCGTAGCTGTTTGCCGTGGTTTCGAGGATGTCCCGCCGCTGTCGCGGGGCGATTCCGGCATTGTTCACCAGCAAATCCAGTCGGCCAAAGTGCCTGACCGTTTCTTCTATCAATCTGCGATGTTCGGAAAGTCTGCTGACGTCGGCTTTGAGCACGATACATGTTCCGCCGCTGTCCTTTATCAGGTGTGCTGTTTGGAAGGCCTTTTTCTCGTTACTGCGATAGTTGATGACGACGCCCCATTGGTTGTTGGCAAGGGCCATGGCGATTCCCCTGCCGATCCCCCGGCCGGCTCCGGTAACCAGTGCGGCCTTCCGTTCACTCATTTGCAATTCCAACCTGCTGAAATCAGAATAGAGCCTCTTAACCCTAAAGCGAACTGATTCGCCTGCGACCTGATGACGACCCGAAATGCAAAGTTACTTTGATCGACTCTACAGCGCCTTTCGATATCCATTAGATTTTCCACATAATGTCAGGATCAATTCTTGGCTCTACATTTCGATATTCTTCCATAAGCTGAATTTTTCGGCGCAACAGCTCGCCCAAATTCTCCCCATAAATATAACTCGTCTCGCCGGTTTTTGACACGACCATGAAATCGACCTGGCTGGTTTCCCACAATTCGAGTAAATCCTTCACATTTTGTATTTCTTTGGTCATCATCTCTTCGAGGTAAGTGCGCCACGGTTTCTTTCGCCCGGCGCCATCCGCCGCGAGATAGTTATAGACCCCGGCCACCCAGGCCGCGACGCTTCGTTGCGTGCGAATCCAACAGCGCAGGCCGCGGAGACGATCTCTTTGATCCACAAAAACCTGACGCGAATCCTCGGAAAGCGATTCGTTGTTAACCTGTTCGTCCGTCAGCTTTATAGCCGCATTGAGTCGGCCTTCAACGTTGTCGTCGACGCGTTGGACAAAACTCTCACCGAACTCTGCACTGATCAGATCGAACAAAACGTCACGGCCCAGATCCACGAGATTGGTGTTGTTGGCCGGACTCACCATGTAGTCCTCATAAGACCTTCTCTTGTCGTCCGGGATGGCATGCAGATCGGGAACGATTGGGCGCACCCAGACACGCAGCCAGACAAAGCCAAAATGAGAATACAATGGCAACGGCGGCAGCCATCGGATCGCTTCCTCTGCCTGGCGCCAGGTTTCGACGAGTGTCCCGCTTGCGGTTTCACCCACCCAGCCTATCGCCTTTTGTTGAATCACTTCGTCGATCTCCGTCACGGGATCCAACATGTACGCCCGAAATATCTCCTGATTGATGTGGTACGGTGCCAGCCGGGAGGGCATGAAACCGCCGAGATTCGAGGCATACTCGACCCCGCGATCTGACATCGCTTTCAGTTTCTGATGCAACATCCACGGATACGGAATCCCCACCAGCGGTTCGAAATTGTAGCCATTGCCGTGGGAATAAATCAGATGGGAACGCACACCTTTGGCTTGATGTTTTTCGATCAACTTCTGTTCTTGCTCCTCCAAATGGATGTGATGTACACTGCCAGCCACACCGGAGACGTCCTCATACTTGTCGTGATGATATGGCAGGTCATAACCGCGCACCAGGAGGGAGGGGGCTTCGATATCCAGGCCCTCTTCCAGAAGATTCATGATGGTATCGTGTTCCACTTTGAAAGGCTCGAGCCGCAGAGAAATACGGAATTCAGGATTGATTTCAGCGGCTGCATCGCGCAGAACTTTCATGAAGCGGATCACATTTCGCCCCGCCACTTCCGCGATCTGTTCGTGCGTACGCCATTCTCGAATCAAATACGGACCACCATTTCGTCCCACATAAAGCGAACTCGTGTATTCGAACCCGGAACCGCTGTCGTTGCTCCAGATACTCATGTAGGCCAATTCGGGGACTTCGTGCAGAAGCTTCTGTATCAACTCCCGGTAGTGAGCTTGGACCAGCGGATGCGCAATCGTCAAGGTATAACGCGGCAGACGACTGCGAAACGGATGATCCACCCGGGCGCCGCGTAACGTGGGATATTTCTGCAAGAGCTTTTCCGGCACCGTTCGGGGCTCAAAACAGAGAATCCCCGGCTGCAGCCCGTACTTGCGGCCCAAATGAGCATATCTTTTCAGGAGTCTCAAATTAGCCGTCAAATAATCCACCGGATAAATCCCTTTGTTCAGTTCACTGTAAACATACTGGTCGAGTGCGATACAGTAGGCATAAAACTGGGAATAAAATTCGCCGGGAATAGCGTCCTCGAAAGGCACCAGCGTGGCCAGGCCATTCACCTCAATGTGCGTATACCCTGCCCTTGCCAATTCCCTGATATGCTCTTCAGGATCAAAGTTTCGAGCTGATCGCCACGTCTGAGTTAACAGGTAGTCATACAAAGGACGGTGCCAACGAAAGGCGGCTGTGTAGTACGTTCCTTTTTTGAAAGAAGACGCCGGCGCCTTCCCCCATTCTTCAATCAGGCGAGTCGTGTACGCATACAACAAGGCCGGATGTGAGACAATCAACTCCCCGGAACCGTCTTCGTCTATTCGAAAATAGGCCCAGTGCTTGCCCGACGGAGCGCCCTTCTCGATCCCGGCGATTGGAAAATCAGCATGACCGGCAACAGCCATTCTGAACATCCCAGACGATTCAGAAAGTGAGTCTTGTGATACGACATCCATGTTTGAAATCTTTTGAATTTCACGGGCGCTTGTTTCTTCTACAGGTAACGGTTTGGCAGGAAGCTGAATTGCTTTTGTCTTTCGCAAAGCATCCGAGACGATCATCAAGAACTCCTTTCTGTTACGTGAATCGCTACAAGTCTATTTTAACCAATCATCTATATGCTCTCTCACAAACTCATCATCGTTCAGATAAGGATAGGAGGAGTAGATTCGTTGAATTTCGGAAAGCTGGCCGGATGACAATTGTTCACCAGGATTGAGCGTCCATCGCCCTTCCAGCAGACCCTGGCGGCGCAGAATTTCATGAATGCCGGGAATACAGCCGGCAAAACTATTCTGAGGATCAAAAATCGCCGAATTTGCATCTGTGATCTGCTGGGCCAAAGTCAAGATGTCCGGCGAAATATCTTTCTGTGCCTTCACTATTTCGTGAACTTCTTCGAGGAGCTCGACTGCCTTTTTTGTCCAACAAGCCCAGTGTCCCAAAAGGCCTCCGACCATTCGCACCACTCTTGTATCGGGCTCACTGCCCAAACGATATTCACTGAGGAGATCAATAACTATATTATCATCGTTGCCGGTGTAAAGTGCGATCTCGTCCGCTCTTCCGGACTCGGCCACCGCTCTGACAACATCAAGCGTGTAATAGCGATTAAACGGCGCGATCTTTACGGCCAGCAAATTTTCGATCTCAACGGCTTTACGCCAAAATTCGTAACTGAGAACCAACCCGCCGACAGCAGGCTGTAGGTAGAAACCCATGATGGGGATGATCTCTGCAACCGCACGCAAATGGTGAAGCAGAGCCTCGTCGCCTGCATTCCGCAGGGCCCCCAAGCTCACCAGGCCGAGATGATATTTCAAATCGACAGCAAGCCTCGCCTCCCTGACGGCCTGGTCTGTTGGCCCGGTAATGCCCGCAATCCTTATGTGATATTTTCCGGTTGAGTTGGTGACGGAATCCAAGGTCTCTGCCGCCAGTTCCAGAACAGGTTGATACAGGCCCACCTCAGGCTCATGAATTTCAAATTGGGTTGTGTGGACGCCTACGGCAATGCCGCCGGCACCGGCGTCACAATAGTAGCGCGTAAGCGCACGCTGTCGTCTCTCATCCAGCTTTCTGGCGCGGTTCAAGGCCAGGGGATGGGCCGGAATCACCGTGCCTTTCCGGAGTTGCGAAATAATCTGCTGGGGTGGAAAGGATAAGGAGCTCATGTCGTCTGAGTCCGAGTTTTCTCAACAACTGATTCAAAATTTGCCATCACGCGTCTCGAAGTGTGTCGGTTTGGCGAGGTCGGGCAGCCCCTCCTGCACCCAAAACGCCGTCCATCGGATCATCTCCTCTAACCGAACCGACGGGACGCCAAATAAGTCACTGCAGAGAGTTGCGTCGCTCAAGAGAGCCGTTTCAGCTTCGGTTCCCTCAAAAACAGGCGTGATCTTGAATAATTCACCGAACCGTTCCGCCAGCTTGCGAATAGATACGATTTCCAGACCGGTTACATTGAGAATGAATGGTGGAGCCTTTGCAAATTCGAGTGAGCGCAAAGCCATCGAATTGGCATCTCCCTGCCAGATCACATTTACATAGCCCATGGCAAGGCTAAGGGGCTTTCTGGCGAAAACTTTTTGAGCCACATCATGCAAGACGCCATAACGAAGATCGATAGCATAATTGAGTCGGATAATGCTGCAAGGGATTTGATACTTTTGCGAAAAGTATTCGAATATTCGTTCGCGCCCAAGCACCGATTGGGCATACTCGCCGATGGGGCCCACCGGTTCCTTTTCCCTGCAGCCGCCTGACTCCACCGATGTTAAAGGATAAACATTGCCACTCGAGAATACAGCAAAGCGCGCACGCCTGAATCGCCGAGCAATGAGTCCGGGCAGATAAGCATTTACGGCCCAAGTCTCGGCCTCTCTGTTGGTGGATCCGAACTTCATGCCGACCATATAAACAACGTTTTCAGCATCAGGAAGATTAAGGACATTGGATTCATTCATAAGATCACAAGAAATCGTTTCGACACCAGCCCATGTCAGTTGCTCGAGGGCCGCTGCATCGGAAAAGCGTGAAACGGCAACGACTTTCTTCTTCGCCCCGGCTTCTTCAGCCGACCGCTTAGCGAGGGTGGCTAGCGAAACGCCCATCTTGCCGCCGGCACCGAGGATCAAGAAGTCTCCGGGTATCCTTTTCATCATCTCGATGAGCGGACCATTCGGAGTGGTCATAAATTGGTCTAACTCATGAACGTTCCTGATTTTTGTTTTCCCTACTGCGGTGCTCTCCATTTTGCGATGACCCGAATATTAATGTTTTCCATTCAATCCAATCACTGGACTGGAAAATGACCCTGCTTTCTCTCCCAAATGTCTATGCAGGAGGTTGGGTACCAACTATCGTCAAGAAAATCTACGGAAGCGGGTCTCAGATTTATCAGGAGTGCTTCGGTCTCGTTGTAGGTTTCAATCCCGCTCACTGTATCGAGGGCACGCAAATTCTGATAACCAAGGCAATTTCCCCATCTTAACGTTCCCTCAGCCGAACTTGAGTGCAAAAGGGCTGTTAAAATACCCGCAACGGCGGAATCGCCAGC
>JAABXR010000344.1:25537-27651 GCA_011776225.1 Phycisphaerae bacterium | reverse complement strand
CTGGCAAATGTCATAGTATGAGATTAGAGGTACACTATCCACAAAATCAATGTTCAGTGCGCGGAGTTTTTGCCATTGATTTCTATCCAGTAACAACTGCATTTCCTCAATGCTCGGCATAAAAAAATCCACATGAGGAAGAACATTCCTAAACCATGTTGACCAATTCATCAGTCCGGCTTCACTGTCCGGATCCGGAAGCGCCATGTCAAGTGATGTTGAGATACCCATGGCCTTGACAGTTTTGAGTATATTGGCCAGTTCAGCACCATCGTTTTCATAGAGAGATTTCATAATTGGAGGGTAACCTAGATGAAAGAGACGTGCTGCTGCGACGATTTCCCAGTTTATATTCTTAACACTAAAGTGATCATTGCAGCCGGAATTGTGCAGGATGATTCGATCAATCGATGGAATGGCAAGAATGACCGAATAAGAGCTACTGATTTGCTCATTCCTTAAAAAGCATTCGACGCTGCCGTACCTGGCCATTTTTTCAACGATGATGTCGCCGAACTCATCATGGCCGACGCTAGACATATAACTGACCTTACATCCGAGTTTACTCAGTGCTATTCCAGTATTGGACACGGCACCCCCCGTGCTAATAACAGCATCACCCACCTTGAGCAGCTTGCCGGGTTTCAGAATATTGCCGATATCCAACCTACCTTTGCCGGGAAATTTAGGCGTAATATCGAGGCAGATATGACCTGCGACAACAACATCGTAATTCATCATCTTATTTCACCGTATGCAATAACACTGGATTTTGAGTTTGAATGGTGTTAACCAATTTTGTAATATTCATTTTTCCTGACATCACTCCAAGATATAGCATTGTCTCCCTAACTTCTCCCGGCTGCAGCATTTGCAGGGTGCCTCGCTGCCTTTCCTGCTCTCGACCCATTACCAGGCAGTTTGCCGGCTCAAGTCCAAGGACATATTCCTTTGAGCCCATCTGCTTCCATTCGATAAAATTAGGTAGCTCATGCTTTTGAAAAGAGACAAAACCGGCTAAATCCAGATCTTCATTCACCACTGCAGCTGTGGCATAGCCTTGACCATCCGTATTCAGATCATGAAAAAATACCTGTTCAGCAAAACCACGCTGCGGTACTTCCATAACCAAATGGTTCTCTATAGCCTTTTTTGCATTATCGTCCCGAGGCTGAACCGAACTTTGACTGAGAACCAACCGGCTGTCTGCCGAAACAAGCGGAAAGCCGAAATTGCAATGATAAAGCAACATAAATGGAGATTCACGCTCACTCAGATTTTCTATCTTGTCTACAATCTTGAGATAGCTTTCTCCGAGACGGGCACTAAACCTGCGAGTGAGTTGAATGTCAAATCCAAAAAAGGATGTCTCGCGAATACTCGCCTCAAGCCAAAGTTCATATTCATCATCCTGCCATCTGCCGCCATAGCTGATTAAGGTTGCCGGCAGATTTGATGCACGCCCATGCATCTCATACGAGCCCAATTCATCCTTCCCACTGACCCCAACATTTGTCAATCCGCAGGTAATGAGCCAACCACCATGGAAATTTCGCAGCCAGCCGCTATTCTGAGGCTCATAATAGCATGAATGTTTAACTCCGATTGGTGATCGAAAGGCCAGGGGAATACCATTGTAAGTTGCCTCACCAATATCCATCCCTCGATCAATCAAAACTGTGAAAGCAAATCCGGAGCCTGTCTTGAAATCAGCTATACGAACACCCCGACCAGGACCATCGCTTAATTCCGAAAGACGTACATCGGCAATTTGACGAATGTCCCCAACATGTCTGAGCAAATGTTCACGTTTCCAATTCTCGCCAAACAGCTTGCACATGCTAATTTCTAATCAATTGGATATTCATTACAGAGATAATAAAGGGGCGGTTCATCCTCATCAATTTGGGTAAACCGAGCTATTGGATCGAGGAATCGATTATCTTTTTCGTCATCATTAACACGTGACACTTCCCCAACGAGTACCAAACCTTTATCTTTTTCGCCATAGAATTGATGATAAAGATAAGGAGGCAGGGTCACGCTTTCACCAGGTTTCAGAATAATACTGCCCCTTGCGTCGACCATTTTTGTGATACCGTCAACTTGAACCG
>JAABXR010000344.1:12483-25443 GCA_011776225.1 Phycisphaerae bacterium | reverse complement strand
CACAATCATGATTTTTTCTGCATAATCTTTGCACCCGGCAACACCGGGCTTACCATTTCGCAACGTAAAAAGTAGCAAGCCTTTTTCATTAAAATTACCGCGTCCAAAATCAGTTAAATCCCAGCCTAGTTTGTTTTCGATCACTTCGGTCGCTTGGCTTCTATTGCTTTTCCAATCACTTACCGACCAAAATGCCCAGGGAGGTAAATAGAATTTTTGCCTTTTAAAAAAAGCCACCGCTTCCCTTTGGAGTGCATTGATTTCCGATCGTTTCATAGATTCAGCCCACAATTATAATATTGTTTCGATAGAATTATCGCCTCGAACGTCAATAGAAGTTTTGAACAACAGACATTTGCATATGTCTGCGGTTCAAAGCTCTACAGCTTGACCACTCTTGCCGGATTCTAGTGCTGCTGTTAAGATTTTATGCTGTAAATAGGTTTCCTCCGGCTTGACGCAACCAAAAGGCATGTTGTTGCGTGGTTCTGTGAACTCATCAATCATAGCCGCCCACATCTGAAGAATCGCGTCTGTAAAGCCAAATTCGAAAATCGGGCCGGTGATTGTCTTGTATGCAGAAGTATACCCTATGTCCTCACTCCGCCACTCCTGAGATCTACCATTCACGTAATGCATCGTTTGCAGGGTCTTGGGAAATTTCGTCGAGAATTTTGCGCTGAATTTCGAGCCTATCACCTCGATGTACCAGGTATCGGTTTCTCCCGGTGCAATCCGGTAGGTCTTGACTGTCATCGGAAAGGTGTAGCCGTCTGTTGGATGCTCGACCTCGCATGAGATCGTGCCATTGTCCCAGGTCTCACAGGGGACCATCGCCCCTTTTCCATCAGGACGTTCCGTAACGATTTTCGAAAGGGAAGCTGATATCCGCTTTGGAATCCAGCGAGAGCGAATTGGGAGATGCAGGGCGTGCATGCCGAGGTCCCCCAGGCAACCATATTCGCCATTGAATTCAATCATGCGCTTCCAGTTGATTGGCTTTTCAAAATTCAAGTCTGAGGAATGCAGGTAACCGCTGTGTACTTCAATAATCTGTCCCCACTTATTTTCCAGTATATATTTGTGTATTTGATGCCCGCCAGGAAAAAATGGAAATTCCGACGAACAGCGCACAAACACATCCGGATGAGCCTTGATAACTTCCAGAATTGTTCTGTTCGCCTCTATGTCGATGCCAAACGGCTTTTCGCCCACCAAATGCTTGTGCGCGCGGATAATATCGGTATAGAACTTCTCATGCAAATGGTGTGGTACGGCGCAATAAATAACATCAATATCTTTTTCTGAAAGTAAATCCTCATAATTAGAGGTGACCATTTTGATCGAGTCAAAGTTGCCGGTAAACCAATCGAACAGACTTTCATTAAGATCACAGATCGCAATAATTTCCGGCTTTGCTCGCATATCCAAAAGTGCCGGCCAGCGAGCGCAGGCAACGGCAAATTCTCTGCCCATCAAACCGCAACCGATGATGCCAAAACGGAGCCTTCGTCTATCTTTCATGATCATAATTCCTTTCAGTTACGAACTCTGGCAAGAATAAATCACATTTTTTATCTCCGCAGAATCTCCACCGCTTCCGCGACATCCGCGCCTTCATGCAGAATGGCCATCAGGGCTCGGGTCATGTGCATGGGCTTTTCATGCTGCACAATGTTTCGTCCATATACGATGCCACTGGCGCCCTGCTGTACCAAATCATAGGTACGCTGCAAGATTTCCTGCTCCGGCGCCTTGCCGCCGCCCCGGGGCAACACGGGACGTCCGGCAATTTCGATAACGCGATGATATTCAGAGATGTTGTCACAGGGATCTGCTTTGATGATGTCTGCTCCTAATTCACACGCCTGGCGAACCAAGGGTAGGATCTTGTTGATGTCCCCGTCCACCATATATCCACCCTTTTTATGGTTTGGCTGCATCACCAGCGGCTCCACCATCAAGGGCATACCATAGCGATCACACATCGACTTTAGAGTGCATATATTCGCGATGCATTGATGTGCCAATTCAGGTTGATCGGGTAACCTCAGTAAATTGACTACGACACAAGCAGCATCCAGAACAATCGCCTGTTCAACCGGATCGTCGATAAGCTGGCTAAACATATATTCTGGTAAATCGGGATTGTAGCAGTTGGCAACGTCTGTTCGCAAAACCAAGGCGGGCTTATCTTTACCGGGTATGTTCTGCAATATTTCCGCCTGGCCAATGGTCAATTGAATCGCATCCGGCTGTGCCTCGACAATTGAATGTATCGCCCGTTCCATATTCTCGATACCGCCCAAAAATGTCTTTTCGTTAAAGAAACCATGATCGATGGCAACATCCAGGCATTTGCCTTTTTTGCTGAATAGTCTGTTCATACGAAACTTTTTCACGAAACAACTCCTTTTTCATATGATGAATTATTAATGCCCGTCCACGAAACGAAGATCGCGACAATTCAAACACCCAGGCTCACAACAACCCACAAAATGAGAATCACCAATCCTACCAGTGCCCAGGTTCCGAAAAAGCCGAGGTAATCCATTTTTGAAGGTTTGTGAAATTCCCACTGGGTCTTCGGAAACAGTTTCCTGTCTTCAAACCGGGCCATATTCTTTGCATTGTCTGTAACGGCCCGGGCATCTTCATCGGCCGTAGGTTGCACCGGAGTATGGACTTTTGCAAAGAAATAGTCCAACGTCCCTTTGCTGGCTGGCGTGCTGAAATAACTCAACAAGATCAAGAGGACAAATGGAAACAATGCGGCGAACAAAAACCGTACGGTAACGAGCTGTGCTTTGCTAAAATGAGAAAAATCGAACCCAAGCAGACTGATGACCCACAACTCAGCGTTGAATCGGCCATAACCAATTAGACGTGAATTGGGATCGTCAGGATTTTCACGGGCAATGCTGTCAAAGAAAATTGGATAAGGCGGGAGCACCCGCTTTTTGGTGATGTTTTGACCGACATGATCGGCGCGTCCCTCTTGCACATCGGAGGCCAGGGCTTTGGTTGTGATCGTGATTTGGCGCTCAACGGTTTGCTTCAGGAAAGGCTCGTACGTCCGCGTCTTCATCCATGACTGAAAGACATTCGGAATGATAGCAATGATGATGAATGAGACGACTATCTGAATGGCTACCGCCGCCCGACTCAGTCTTCTCCAAATAAAACCCAACCAGATGGGCGCCCCAAAGATGGCCGGCATCGAAATGAAGTATTTGAAAAGTTCCAACAAGTTGGAAATATAAAGTGCCATGCCGATACCGCCAAAAATCATAATGACGATGACAACGCGGCCGACAAGCATGTAGTGCTGCTCTGATTTATTGGGTCGAATTGGCACGTATACCTGTCTTACAAACAGCGCTGATAGTGAAACGGACAAGGCGTCAAGACTCGACATGTTGGCTGCCAGAACCCCAATCATCATAACTCCGATTAAACCGGGACCCAACAGTTGCCGGGTCATATACCCCCATATCAGATCGGGATCATGTAATTCACCGGCGTATAAACCCAACGCAATCAATCCGGCCATGGCCCAGAGAATCATCATGAATCGCTTGAACATCATGCCCCCAATCACACCGAAACGGGCGGTATTCTCATTGACCGCAGATCCGCTTACCTGCATTCCGGTTGCGACGGCGACAATCGCGACCAGATTCGCGAGCGCCATTGACGCAATTGTATACCAGGCATATTCGCTCAACGTCTCCGTCCCGAAGAGCCAAAACATATGCTCCGGCACAGAGGCGTGCAGGCCAGTGAAGCCGCCAACTGCTATGAGTCCGAATGGGATGAGTACGCAGGAAAAGAAAATCATCAATACTCCCTGCAATAAATCGGTGATAGCTGCGGCAGCAAATCCCCCGAGCACAACATATAGGCAAACCAAACTCCCATAAATGAAATAAAAATGCACTGGCCTTACATAAGAAACAAACGATCGCAACTTCCCCTGGCTTTCCAGACTTCTTAATTCTTCATAACGTCCACGGTCTGCAAGCGGGAGGTTCCCTTCCAGATACATCTGACGCAAATTGCGGTATTCATTGTATTGTTCAACGCTGAGGTGTTCTTCAACCGTATATTCAGACGCCGGCTTCGGTGTGAGAGCTACAAATGTTTTTGCCGCCACCATGTAGCCCACCGCACTCCCGATCAGGGCCATTACGATGGTGAAGGTCGCATAGGCGCCTCCCAGGGATTTACTTTCAAACCGCTCGGTGTAAAAATCTCCAATCGTGGTGAGACGAGCACGACGAAACAGCATGGCCGTAAACCAATAAAAAGGTGTGAGAAACAACACCAAATATTGAATCCACATACCGGCAATACCCTGTCGATAAATCTCTCGAGAAAGAGCCGCTGCCTGACTTGAATCCGTAGAGGCTCCAAAGTTGAGAAAAAACTGATAGATTTTCCCCATCTTGCGACCGGCAAGAAAATAATCCTCCGTATCCTTTATCTTATCGCTAAGACGCTTTCCAATCCAGATTATTCCTACAAAATACAGAACAATCAGCACGACATCAATAATGTGCAGTCCCAATATTTGCATACAAGTCCATATCGGTTAAGCTGCCTGGAGACTCAATTTTTTAAGCTCTTAAATCACAAGCTAAATTCCGTCTGTTCCAAACGATTATTGTAATTTACTCCCCCTTGATAGCCGATGGTTAAGAGACAAATATATGTATTTTTGTGAATTATATATATAGCAAGTTTGTTGAAGCATGCTGATTTAGTGAATTGGCTGAAGGGGCTGTTGCTGTCATTCGTATCTCCCGAGATCTTTTGTTCGGGAATCTCCTACCTAATTCCTGGAGATTCCGGCACAACACAATGCCGGAATGACGTGCACTAAAGAGTTTTCGTTCACTATTTATTTGCGTATGTTTCAATTTTACAATTCAAAATAATCTTAGTCAAGTCAAGATGAATAATTTTCTATATACGCAAAATTATTTAGCAGAACTTGCAAAGATAATTGTCTCAAAACTGTTACAATTGAACATGTAAACATGTAATCCCATTTTCATTCTATAAGCCCTCATTTCTACAACCACTTATGGAGGTGAGACTATGACATGACACACAGTTTAGGATCGATGTTTTTGCATTTATCTATAACTAAGCGGTTAATAACTCACAACAGCAATGAGGATGGAAAAATGAGGACATATCCCTCCCTTCGAGACAATTTGTTATCGTATCTTACGGTCGTGATTATGGTTGCCACTTTTGCCTCCGTGACTTTTGCCCAGACTGAGGGTAAGATAGCGGGTACTGTTACGGACGAGAGCACTGGCGAACCTCTGCCCGGCGTCAATGTTACGGTTGTCGGAACGACGCTGGGTGCAAGTGCAGATGCGGAGGGCCGTTACTTTATTCTGAATGTTCCTCCCGGCTCTTACGCAGTCAAGGCAAGCTTCATGGGTTATAAGGCAATAACCAAGGAAAATGTACGGACCCGTATCGGTTTGACTACAGAACTCAACTTTCAGCTTGAATCCAGCGTCATTGAAGGCGAAGAAGTGGTTGTCACCGCAGAAGTGCCGTTGGTAGAAAAGAGCTTGACGGCTTCACAAACGAGTATTGGCACATCAGAACTTGATAACACCCTCCCGGTTCGATCGATCGACGATATCGTCGAAACAACAGCCAGTACGTTTCGTGGCTATATGCGCGGTGGAAGAAAATTCGAAGCGAAAACGCTGATTGATGGTATCAATATTTCCGATCCGTATTTTGTTGGAGGAACCGGTGGAAATCAAGTGATTCAAACTTACACGCAAGCACGCCGGTCGGAGGGGGATGAGAACAATGTGGCTTCCGTCAATGCGGGCTCGGTGCAGGAATTGGCGGTTTTGGCCGGCACATTTGCGGCTGAATATGATGCAGCAACAGCAGGTATAATTAATATTACAACGAAAAGCGGTGGGGACAAAGTGAGCGGTAAGGTTTTTCTTAGAAGCAGTGCTGGCGGACTTAACCACGCAGGGCCGGATGTTTACAATGACCTCAACCGTTTTCTGGAGGAGAAGGCTAATAACGCAGCCTCCGAAGACCCATCCAATCAAGAAAAGGCCAGTTTGATGAACTTTGATCGGGCAACAATTGATGAGATAGGGTATGGCGATGATCCCGCCATCGATGGAGAACTGTCATTGGGTGGCCCTTTAACCAGTAAAGGGAATTTCTATCTGTCAGGGCGCGTCAATAATAGCCATGGCCGTTTTCCGGGAGAGTTTAGTCGTGAGGTGACAAGTTCCTTGAAACTGAATTATAACCTGACTGATACTGACAGGCTGACTGGCAATCTAATCGTTAACGATGGTGGAATTCTTGGGGGCTGGAAAAACAGAACGTTCAGTGCAAGGTACAAATTCTTCCCTCAGGGCAACCCACAGAATGAAAAGCTTGGCCTGGTGGGGTATTTAAAATGGACGAAGACCCTGTCACCAAACACGTTTTTTGAAATTCGTGGCAGTTATACGGGGAGAACTTCACGTTTCGGTTACTCCGATGACGACAATGATGGCGTCATCGAACGTGGAGAGGATGGCGATTTTCTAATCATTAGAACTGCCGAACAATCACTTAAATATCTGGGCGACGCGGGCAGCGGAGTGCGTGAAGGGGAGCGGACTTTTTTTACCGGAGATCCCGCAAATGAAAATTTCCATGAAGTCGCCTATGCTCCAAATCAATATCGATTCGGGCAGCCCGGGTTCTATTATGAGGAACTGAAACGCAATGCGCTACAGTTCAAAGGGGACATCACAAGCCAGGTTACCTTCAATCATCAATTGAAGGCCGGGTTCTTATTTCGGCGACATACGGTGGAGGATTTTCAGCAGCGGACCCAAGTCAGGGTGATTTACGATAATGTCTTTCCCTTTGAGGAAACCAGTTACAATGTCAACCCAACTGAGTTTGGCGTTTATCTTCAAGACCGGATAGAGTATGAGGGCATTATCATCAATGCTGGCGTGAGAATTGATGCTTTTGATCCGGGAGCCAAGCAGTTTGGCGATTTCTTCAATGTTTCCCGTCAGGATACGCTGGAAAGTGGCAGAATCGTTCGGAGGGAGGTCAGAACAGAGGATATTTCAACCAAGTGGTTCTTTGGTCCAAGAATTGGTATTTCCCATCCTATTGCCGACGATGCGGCGATGCACTATTCGTGGGGCCGCTTTTTTGCACCACCCCCCTTTGCGGAACTTTTTGAAAACTTTGGCGTCATCGCAAATCCCTCTTTGCCGCAGTTGCGTGACGTGGGACGGGAACCAACCGAAACCACGGCTTATGAAATTGGCCTGCAATGGGAATTCATACCCGACTATGTCGCCGATGTAACGGCGTATTACAGAGATATTGATAACTATTCTACAACCAGTTACGCTATTAACCCGGAGGCCGGGCAAGGTTTCGGATCTTACACTTATTTGACCAGCTTTGGCTACGCCGATGCCAGAGGACTCGAAGTCAGTTTACAGAAAAGGTCATTTGGCTGGCTTTCCGGCAGGGCTAGTTATGCATTTAGCTATATCAAGGCTGCCCGGAATGCCAGGAACATATCCGACAATAAGAACTCATTTTCTGCCGCTGCCGATGACGACATACCCTTTGAGGATCGGGAACAGTGGAACACGTTCGAGGCAAACATTAACGGTGGGGGGAATCCATTGGAGAGTGGGTTCGATAGGGAACACCGGTTTGCCTTGACTTTCTTACTTGATCTCCCCTATGATGTTGATGTCACCGGCATCAGTACGGCCGAAAGTGGTTTTTGGTATAATGTTACACAGACGTCCGACGATCCGCGAGAACGCGAGCAGAGGCGCGCCCCCTGGACCTATCGAACGGACCTCCGCATTTCTAAGGGTTTCAATCTTGGGGGATCGCGCTATGGCCGCATCTTCCTGGAAGGCCGGAACATTTTCGATACAGAGAATATCCTGACCTGGGATAATTACAACATTGCCAGTACGGCACTCTGGGAGGAAGAGGAAGATCCAACGGGTGATTTGAATAGACCTACTCGACTGTCCGGTCTGCCGATATTTGACATCGCCCGGGAATTCTATGTTGGAGTCGATTTTTCCTTCTAAATATCAAAAGGGCAAACAAGAGTCAATTCCCACCAAAGCGTAGAGGATGAAATGATGAAACCAATCAGAAAACTTTATACTATAGTAGGCATCTTTATCGTGCTTGGCATTTGCATGCCGACAGCCTCATTCGGGCAAACTTTGGCCAAAGGGCTCGATCCTTACCCTGGCGCGGGAATTTTCGCCGCAGGTGATCTCGGCGAAACTTTCTTGCCTACCTGGGTAGGCAAAACCTACTATGAAACCCAAGATGACCCGAATAACACTTTCCATCTTGTCAGAGTCGGAAATCTCGAACGACAATGGACGACACCGACAGAGAATTATCCAGTCGGTGATAGAATGCATATTCCCTGGAAACAAGATATTGAACTCATCGAATATACTCCGGGCATTAACAGCTTTACCACATCATCTGACCCCAGGGCGAAGGATTATGTCTATGCCTTCGAAACGAGTCATGTAAGTTTGCCCCCACCCTACGATCAAAGGGATCTGGGGGATGACGGGGCACATTGGGTGGATCCACAAAAAAGGTCCCAACTTATTTACAGCTCTGAAGGGCCAACCAATCTGGGCATATACGTCAAGATGCGTGTCCGCCAATATACGATAAACCATGCCAATATGAACGATTTTATTGCCATTGAGTTTGAACTCACCAATACGGGTGTTCTTGACGCCGATGGCGATGGTAACCCGGAAAGTACCAATAACCGGATCAATTGTATGGTCATGAACATGCGCTCAGAGCCGATCAACAGCATGACAAACAACAATCAAGGAAGACGCGGGGCCTCTGGATGGTTCACGGGCCCAACCGAAGGCTATGATGGTACTCCGGACGAGGACGGCTATCCCTGGGATGTGCCGGTGAATTTTACCGGCCCGGCGCCCAGCAATTTGACAGAATCTCGTACGTTTTCGACAGCATCGGGGAAGCAAGCCACGATTCTCTGGGCGCCCGATGGCGAACGTGAATTGGGAAACACGATGAACCGCAATAGGTGGTACCAGGACATCTACGCCGGTCATCAGTGGATTGCTGCAAAGCAAGGGCCTTTGCCGGAAAATGGTAGTTCTGTTAACCAGGAAGATAAGAAGACGATTTATGACAGCCATCCGGTTGGCGAAAATGAGCAGCGAGGCTGGTATACCTCTGTCAGCAAAGGCTATGGCAACAACGATCACAATCCCTGGGAAAATCACGTTCTTTCAATGGGAAGTTTTTACGCCAATGGGGGCAGGATCTGGGACAGAACAGCCTTTGACCTGACACCTGATCCGAACTATTTCGACACCTCCCAACCCTTTACACCCGGCGATCCCCTCTCTTTCGTGGGAATTGAAAAACCGGAAGCGCAGCGTGGCCGCCCGAATGGAAGTATGCAATACAGCAATCAATGGACCCAGAATTGGGAAAGAAACAACCCGGATCCGGCCGACGATTGGACAGAGGGCTATTCCTTCGGGCACGGGTTCGACGGCGACTTTTATGTCGGTATTGGGCCCTTCTCACTCGAGGTTGGCGAGACGATGAATCTGGTCCTGGTTGAATATGCCGGTTTTCGGCTGCAGGGCGCTCGACAGACAAGAAAAAGTGCGCAATGGGCTTATGAGAATAGTTGGAATGTTCATGAGCCTCCCCCCATGCCACATGTTAAAGTTGAGCCCAGTGTCAACGTAAAAGTCAACGTCAAATGGGATGATGTTGCTGAAACGGCCCCTGATTTCGCCGGATACAAAATATACCGTTCGACCGCGTTTCCCGAATTCAACTCCCGCGAATTAGGCAGACGAATCCTGGATCATTATCATGAACAAACTGTGGAGAATCCGACAGATGCCGAATTGGCGGAGTTTGGCGTACCCAACAACCCCAACATTAGTGCCGCAGGGGACTTCTATCGAACCCAGCAAGGCGGTGCGTGGGGACCTTACAAGTTGATCAAGAACATTCCCGCATCTGAGCTGAGTAGCTATCTGAATACTGACGGCGATGCAAGCCAATTCAAATATACGTTTGAGGATACAGATGAATTGGTCCAGTTTGGTTTTACCTATTGGTATTATGTTGCAGCCTACGACAACGAAAGCGGAACGATTGCGGATCAACCGTTCACCAGTCTTGAAACTCACAAAACAAATTGGAATGGCAGATCCGGCTTATGGGAAGGAACCTACCATTTTGCCGAAGCAAGTTCATTCTTTCCTACAAGCTTGGAAGGACAGGCAGCAATCGGTGCAAATTTTGTATTGGCTGCTCCATTGGCCGATGCCCAGAATCTGGTCTCAGGTGATCTCAAGATCCGGGTAAAACCAAATCCCTACAAGAAACAGGCCTTGCATGACGTGGATCTGGAACACAAGCTTCTCTTTTTCAATTTACCAACGGATACGCGCATAACTATCTTTGATGTCGCGGGTCAGGTTATTGATGTTTTGCAATTTACGGGAACCAATCCAAATGATGGCACACTTTTCTGGGATATGTTCTCGAAAGATGGCATCGAAGTGAGCAGTGGTCTCTATATTTATGTTGCCGAGTATCCGGGTGGTGCTCAAACTGGATACTTTTCAATCATCAGATAAAATTGCATAGTTGCATACGAAATCGTTAGGAGGCAATAAAATGACTCGTATAAAAAGTTTTTGCGCTGCATTCCTGCTGTTAACGACCTCCTGCCTGTGTATTGGCCAAACGAACAAATCCGGGCTCACGGGTGCCGCCTTCCTAAAAGTGGGAGTGGGGGCCCGCGCGGTCGCCCTGGGCTCTGCGGTGACATCCATGCCTGAGGATATAAATCAGTTTTTTTGGAATCCAGCAGGCATCACGATGTCAAACGAGGAATGGCAAGTCACATTCACTCATAATCGCTGGATCGCTGATTTAAGCCATAATGCGGTGGCTGTGGGCCATGATTTTGGCAAGGTCGGGACGTTTGCCATAGGGTTTGTCTCTCTTGGCGTGTCCGATATTGAGGCTGATCGCGATGTGGTGCCATCGTTTCTATCAGGCAGTTTTACCCCTTTTGATACTGAGACGGGAGCCACGTACGACTATCTTGACCTGGCTCTACAATTCACCTGGGCTCGCAATTTTACCGACAGGCTTGCTCTGGGATCGAGTTTCAAAGTCATAACTCAGAACATCGATTCGGAGAGTGCAGCAACGTTTGCATTCGATTTTGGGGCCATCTATAAGATTGGTTTCCGCAATGCAACCATTGGTGCCAGAATTAATAATCTAGGGAAAGACCTGAAATTCTTTGATATCGGTGCGCCCTTGCCTTTGAGTTTTAGCATTGGCGGTTCTATAAGCCTTTATAGCAATGAAAACAACAATATCGTCATCATGGCGGATGCCATCAAACCCCAGGATTCACAGCAACAGATCTACACAGGCGGTGAATACACCTTTGGTGACTTTTTCTCAGTTCGTGGCGGATGGAAATTCAATTACTCCGGTGTCGATGATACAAAACGAAATGAATTCGATGGAGAGATCATTGATACGCCCCGAACTGAAGAAGGTTTTTCGCTTGGGGGTGGCTTAAAGATTCCGATAAGCGACAATGAAGCAAAGCTAGACTATGCTTACACTGAATTTGGAATTCTCGATAACGTTCATCGGTTTTCATTATCGCTTACCTTCTAACGAAGAATCTTAGAGCACATCTTGGTGAGTGAGCATTGAATGCTCCCGGAACTTTTATCTGGGGGCATTCTTTTTTTTACATGCATCATTATTGCCGAAATGATTTACTGGTTCTTAATCACAACATCCTCAAGACGTTGCGTCACCAAATATTCAATGAGAAAAGCACAATTCTTCACGCTTTGTACGGTTTTTCTGTTTCTCTTTGCTTCTGTGAATGAGGTTCGTTCAGAAGTCAAGAGCGTCCCCCAAAAACCTCTGCAGCTTGATGTTGATCTATCAAAATTCATGGGCAATTCTGGTTTTATCAGGGTTGAAATCTACCAAAGTATTGGTCGGAGTGGACTTAGCTATCAAGATGGCTCCGATTATTCGATCGCTCAATTTTCTGTTGAAACTGTCATTCTGAAAAACGACTCCACCATTTTCACCCATACGACAACTGAGTCCGATAGTGTAAAAGAAACGACTGAGATAAAATCGGGACAACAGTTCGTCTATACTCTACCGGTTTTCCTTTCGCCTGGTGAATATGAGGTCCTCACAAGGCTTCAAGATGAGATGGCCAGTCGTAGCGAAAAAAACGAGCTTACGGTCCATGTCACGGATTTTTCTATTGATTCGTTGACATTCAGCGACATTCAATTCGCCACTCAGATCGAAAAAGCGAAAAACCAACAAGGCATGCATCAGAAAAATAATCTTCGGATCATCCCTAACCCAAAAGCACAGTTTGGCGAAGGGAATAAAAAGCTGACATTCTATTCAGAACTCTACAATCTGGCCGAGTCAGCCGATGAACAAGGTACCTATCGGGTTGACTACATCATTGAGACGCAGGACGGCGAATCTCTCCATAGGATCGCAGGGAAAGAGCGTAAGAAGGCTGGTAGACATGCCGCCATTTTTACCGCTTTTGACATTTCAGCTCTACCAACCGCAATTTATCGGCTCCGCCTGGTAGCTTATGATGATGAAACCGGTCGGCAGACTACCGCAGAAAAGACATTTTCCGTTATTTGGGAAAGGGACATTTTAGCACAAATGGCTGAACAGCAAGAAGCCCCCTACATAACCTTAGATGAAGAAGCCCTGGATACTTATTTTGCGAAACTTGCTTATATCGCAACCAGTGAGGAAAAAAATATCTTCGACGGACTGGATCAA
>JAABXR010000344.1:9927-12452 GCA_011776225.1 Phycisphaerae bacterium | reverse complement strand
CCTCCAGGCGAACACCCATTTTTCCACCATCACTGTTGAGGGATGGAAGACGGATCGCGGACGGATCCTGTTGACATATGGCGCTCCGGATTTTATCGAGCGGGAAACGGAAAGCACGGATAAGAAGGCGTTCGAGATTTGGCATTACAACAATCTGGAAGGGGGGAGCATATTTGTTTTTGTGGATCTTAAATCAAGCGATCTCTTTGAGCTGGTTCATTCAACATATAGAAAAGAATTAAGTCGCCCCAATTGGGAATCATATCTAGATCAGTGAATAACAATTTGAATATTTGAATTCCCCTTCCCCATGTTCAAAGTCATAAACGGCGTTGGATATTCACAATACAAACGAAACGACTGGAGGTATTCGAGTGAAATGTTCTGCTATGGTATTGATTGCGCTATTGACAGCGGTGGCAAGTTTTGCACAACAGACGGAGGACGAAGTGCTTGACTATTTAAAGACAACACTCGACTTCGCCCTCAGCAACAAAGACAAAATGATTGAAGATTGGAAACAACAATATACAGATTCGCAAGAAAACGATAACGTGCTGGAGTTGATTGGGTATCGCCCACCCGATTTTCTCGTGAGTGTTGCCGCGATATCGTCCCATCTGTACGAAAAAACGCAGGAAAAGAAATATGCCGAAATAACAAAGGATATTATCGTTTCCTTGGAAAGCTACCGCGATTTTTTTCCCGATCGGCTCAAAGACCGGGTTGAATACAAAAGTGGCATTCCGGTGGTAAATTGGTTTCGTACCTTGCCCAAATACATCGAATCCTATCACAGAACAGAACCTTCCGGCCTCTATTCCCGGGCAGATATACAAAAAATCGAAGAGTCCGTGGCTGCGAGTGTGGACATCATTTTTGCTTTTCCGGAATGGGGCGCCATGAACAGGGCGATGCTGCGCGCGGAAAGTCTCATGGCTGCCGCTGTTGCGTTCCCAAACCACAAGGACATCAAAAAATGGAAAAAGATGGCTGAAATTCTGGCCTCCGACAGCCTCGAAAAATGGGAAATCGAAGATGCACAAATCTATCATCCGGTCTGGTTGCGGCCCTATGTGAATTATCTCGATCTGACGGGACAAACCGAGGTGTTCCAGTCCCCGGTGATGAAATTCTACTTCGATTATTTTGTCAGCTTGATTACCCCGAACCGGACCATCCCGGAGTTTGGCGACGGTGTTTGGAAGGTCGGTTTGGATGAGTATTATTTAATGCTGGAACGCGGAGCCAAAGAATATCAGTCGGGTGAAATGAAGTGGGCCGCAAATGAAATATTCGCCAACATGAGCGGTTTATCAGAAAACTCTGTGTATAAGATTGACGGCAAATCCCGTTTCGAAGAACCCAATATCGGGTTTGCAAACGTGTTGGTTGCGCGAGATAAATACATGGATGACAACGTCAAGCCGGTTGAGCCGCATTATGGCTCCGGCGATGCTCTTGAAGAAATCGTCAGCAAAAAGATTGTGTTTCGATCAGACTGGAGCAAGGATGCCACCTACCTGATGCTGAATTACAAAGATGAAGGCTACTACAGCCTCATGCAAAAAAACTATCTGAAACACGTTCTCGCCGTGGAAGAGGAAAAAATGCACCACGGCCATTCCGATGAAAACAGCATTTGTCTGCTGATGAAGAACGGTGCCATCCTCCTGTCAGACGGCAATTACCGGGAAATTGCGCCCAGTGGTGACTTCGGCGCCTTTCGTGCGGACATTTTCCACAACCGGGTGGTGGTGCGGAATGTGAAGAAATCCCTGAATCAACCTTACTTTGATATCCTGAGAAACTCCGGTGCTTACAACGATCAGGTGAGAACGACCAAAATGGATTTCCAGTCGTTCAAAGAAATTGAGTACTCGAGAACCCGCCTCGAAGATTTTAAGTACGAGTACCGCTGGGATAGAATTCTCACACGCCATAAAACCGATGACTACTTCATTATGGTCGATGCCCTGAAGTTCTTCAAATCCGATTACTATACGGTTGCCAATCTTTTGCACACCAGAAAGATTATCGATCAGGGGGACAACTGGTTTGTCACGCGAATTGACCAGTTAATGGGCGAAATTCCGATAAGCGGAGACCTGGACCTCCTGGTCATTTTCCCTCAGAACAAATGCACTGCTACAGAAGAGGAATGGCGGGATAAACAAGACGAACTCGCACTCTTTCAGGGCGTATCCCAATACTACGATGCGGGCAAAGTTGAATCATTCGTGACCGTCCTCTATCCCATAAAACGGGGTGACAATCCCGCTCAATACGTTAAGCGCTTCAGGTTGATTCGAAATGATATGAAAGGGGTTGGCATTGAAGTCAAGACCGAGAAGGACCATAATATTTATGGTTTTAAGCTTGATCTCGACATGGATTTGTTGAAAGAGGATGTTCGGCCGCGTTACAATTATGACTCGGGAAAACTCACCTATGGGGATGTGGAGACAGATGCGGATATCTTTTTTCTGGAAATTAAAAACAACAAGCCGTTCTTTTCGGCCACA
>JAABXR010000344.1:8449-9914 GCA_011776225.1 Phycisphaerae bacterium | reverse complement strand
TTTGACACACCGGAAAGCCAGTTCTTCCAGGTATGGGGAACGTCCGATCGTAAGGGCCGGGCAAAATGGCGCAGATGGGATAATTATTAATTTCGCTCGTACACAGGCCCTCTGGCTCTGAGATGTAGTCGAGGCGTCGCTTTACAACGAAGCCGGGAAGTGCTCAATGACCACTTCGATGATACCTCCGGGTGAAACAGAAAAGCTCTCGCTTATGACGTTCTGACTGCTTCCGACCAGGTCAGCCACAACTTGTAGTGATGTGGAACCAGCTACCATGCCATCCGGAAGATCAAAGACGCGTGTCGTCAGGCCCTGAACCAACCCGAGATCCAGTAGATCAGAAGCCGTCACGACATAGACCGTGACGCTCGATACATTCTGGTTTTCAACCTTTACCTTAGTTGTAGCTGGGTATTCTGTTTTTCGACTTGCAGAGGCGCATGAAACAAGAAGGAGCAACACAGCATAACATACAGTGGAAATGCGCATGGCTTTCCTCCTTATGTTAAATGTCTTACGGTAACTGCCGTTACTTTACACGGCAGGATATTTAAACTCCAGCTGCATATATCGACTCATAGAGAAAAGGGAGTTCTACTTCCTTACACTTGCCCAATTTTCAGAAAGTTTCTTTTCTCGGTGCATTTATTCAAAAGAAACGAACAGTCCGGTGGGCTCAAACAGGGGGAGAAAAGTCAATATTATTTTAAGTTACGATAAAATATTAAATTAAAAACTTATATAATAAAAACTTTTGACACTACGCCGGGGGGAATTAGGAGTTCATATGAAAATTCACCCATTTGTTGAATCTCAGGATCTGCTCGACCAACCTGCTGCTCTGCGAAAACGCCTGGACGACGATGGCTACCTGTTCTTCCGAAACCTAGTCGAACGCGAACCGTTGGAAGGTCTGCTTGTCGAGATACTTGAAATCTGCCAAAAGCACGGCTGGCTTTTGGAAGGGTCGGAATTGATTGAGCGGAAGGGGAAAGCCGATGCCTTTGACGGATACTTCGAATTCACCGACGTCTACCGCGAAATCCAAAAATTGGAGAATTTCCATCGTCTTTCGCATGATAGCAACATCATTTCTACTCTTTGCACCATTATGAATGACCGGGTCTTCCCGCATCCACGCAACATTGCCCGCGTGACCTTGCCCGGCTCGACCAAAATGACGACCCCCTCGCATCAGGACTATGTCTTTATTCAGGGCAGCCAGCAGTTTTTCACCCTCTGGATGCCCTTAAGTGATTGTCCGCGGGAACTGGGCGGCTTGATCGTCGCACGCGGGAGTCATAAAAATGGCGTTTTCCCGACTCATGAAGCCGAGGGCACCGGTGGCTTGTGCTCGGTTGTGGACGATGACGCCCAGGAGTGGGTCAGCAGTGATTTTCGACTGGGCGATGCCATTCTTTTTCATTCCCTGATGGTTCATAAAGCTTATCCCAACATCACG
>JAABXR010000344.1:336-8296 GCA_011776225.1 Phycisphaerae bacterium | reverse complement strand
CCTAAAAAAGGAATTATCCTATTTTTAATATATCTGCGTTTTTCATGGAAACCAGACCTCGACCTCCAGATCCCGCTCGGGCATGTCGATCAGGATGCCTTTTTTGTCATAGGGATGCCACGTCCTTCCAATGCGGAACCCGGCCTCGCTCGCCTTATGGGCTTTCTGTAAATGCAGATTCACTCGGATGTTGCGCAGTCGGATGGATGCCTCCCCATGTTCGACACCGCTAAGCAGTCGCGGCCGGATCAGCAGTTTATCCCAGGCAGGTCTGATGCCGAGGATATGATGGACAAACAAAATCAATTGCTCCGCCCAGGTCCAGGGAATAATGCCAACCTGAGGATACGGCGGAACGGGCCGGGGCCCATAGAATTCGAACCATGCCCCCGATTTTGACCCCGGTGCCGAATTCAACCATTTCAAAATTCGCCACACCTTCTCATCCTCTCCCATTTCAACATAAGCTCTCGCGATAAACAGCGACGGGAATGGCCAGGGGCCGGCTGAATCCGGCTCCGAGGTGACATTGTAGCGGCCGTAGCCCCCGCCCTGCCATTTCTGGTTCCAAAGGCCCTCAATGTGCTCCAGTGTTTTTTTTGCCAGATCGGAAGTTGGATCAATAAATTCGAAGGCAATCGGCAGGACGGCCGAACTATCCGGGTTCAGGTAATGCTTACCGGGCTGAAAAAGAGGACTATCCTTTGGTAGCGGGGTCTCATTCTTGAGATGAACTTCATTCTGGATCTCGCCATTCACACGACGTCGTTTAATAAAATGTCCGTCATGAATGAGGGCATAGTGGGGATCGGAGAGCATGGCATGCTTGATTTCCTCGGCTGCGGAGCGCCACCTTTTTGCCTCGGCTTCATGGCCGAGCCGTTCAGCAAGATCCGCGGCGCACAAAAGGCCCATGGAGACAAATAGCTGATAGGCCAGTTCCATGCCGTCTTCGATGCCGTGCAATGCGTGCCGCTCCCAATATTCGCGCTGGTTGTGCAGCAGCGCGGTATCAGGGTGACGAAATACCGGTTGCAACGGAAACTCGGCAGTCACTCGCACTTTTTCCCAGTGTCTCTCAACGATGGAGAGATCTCCGCTCCAATCGACATACGTCCGTAAAGCAAGCAATAGCTCGCCATTTTGGTCCAACTCAACTTCCTCGGTTGGCCTTTCCCGACTGGAGTCCAGGGTATCCCCTTTATCGCTGACGAACTTTGACAACAATCTGTCGAGGATGGTCCCGGCACGTTCAAAGTAACCGGAAAGGGTGAGCCCAATGGCGATCATGGATTGATCCCGAACCCATTCCAGATTGTATTGCCAAATGCTGGCGTCGAGTCGACCGGAATGAGCAATATTTGCCGGGAGCTGATTTTTTGAGACCCGAAATAGATGATTGAGAAGCGGGGAATCGAATTGGCAGGAGGTCGTCTTCCCCCAGTAGTTGCGGACATCATCGTCGATGGCCGGGTTGCTCACCCAGGACAGTTCCACGGCGAGTTCAGGCTGCTCCTCGATCAAGCAATACTCCAAAAAACAGACTTTCGGCGTATTAGGCGTTAACGTAAGTTGCTTTTCGATGGTCTGGGCCGGACTCCCGGTTTGTATGCGAAGGGATACAGGCTCATTCCAATGGCTGGTTAAGCAAATCTCACGGATGATCCTGGGACGTTCGATATCAGGGCAATAGAATCTTTCTGAAATTGTGAATGGCGGACCACCCCATTCGGCATGAACGACCGGAATGGCGTTGCGGTCCTCCCACCGCGCCTCGACCTGGTGCGCGTCAGGGATTAATTCCCAATCCGGCGAAATGATTCTCAAGCTCGTTTGGGACAGACCTGCCTGGGAATCGAAAGTGAAGGCACGTCTTTTAGGGCCGAACATCTCAGGATGCATAAGAATCAGGCCCAAGGGTGTTCCCTGGCCAGAGGAACAGATCTGGACGGCTGCTGTGATCCAGCCGTTGCCAATAAAAAAGTAATTGACATCCTTAAGGGTGGTGCGACCGTCTGGTGGACCGATGGCGGGATCATCCGTGTAAAAATGCTCTTCAGCTTCCATGGGACGTTATCGGACGAATCCAGAAAGGGAAAGGGGGAACCGAGTTAACATATTGCGAATAAATGAGTTATAGAAAGGGAGTGCCGTATGGGAATGTCGTGTTAGTCCTATGCTCTTGTTCAAGCAGTCATTTCTCCAGTAGGTCATTATTTGGGAGTTAAACCCAAGCCATCCAGGTATTGAATGTGCTCTCTCAATTGTGAATGATCAGATCAATGACTCTCAGCCATTATTCCGACAAACAGATCTCGTCCCTTGACCAGAGCACGCATTTTGGCGTCCGCCACAGACCGCGGAAGCATCCACATTCCGCAATCGGGATTTACATAGTGGATGCGTTCCTGCCCACAGATTTTTGCGGCCGATTCGATTCTCTTCGCGACGATATCAGGTGATTCAACCTGATTATCTTTTATGTCGATGACACCGAGTCCAACACCCATCTCCGGTTTGATCTCCCGCAGCATTCTCTCGTCAGATTCCAGGCGTCTCGCCATCTCAAGGACCACGTGATCACATGACAGGCTATTGATGAATCCTATCAGACGCTCATAAGTCCCTTTTTGAACCGTCTGCCCACCATAATTACCAAAGCACAGATGGACCGCTTTTTGGCCTTTTACATATTCAAGTACTTGATTGATTCCTTCGGCTGCAACTTCCGTATCCTCAGGATGCCCCGTGACGTTTGCTTCGTCGATCTGAATAACCTCGGCATTAATGTCAGTCAATTGCTCACCAAGAATCTTTGCAATAGCCATTACAAGTTCGGGGAATTCACGATAGTAACTGTTCGAAAGCACACGAGCAAGCATATACGGACTTGTGATTGTAAACTTAAGTGGTTTGAGGCTAAGCTGTCGCACAAATTCATAATCTCTAAGCAAGTTCAAATTACCCGATCCGAGTTTATCAACCACTATCCCGGCTGGCTCACTACGATAAGCCATCCCTTTCTGACTATGAAATTCATCTAACTCTTTTCGCGTAAGAGACATCCGAACTCCACTCATTGGGCCAATAAAATAATCAATCATCCCATTGGTTTCGGCATGATTAATATTCCAGCGATATAGTTCACCATCGACCAGAAGATCCAGGCCGGCATTTTCCTGGGTCTTAAGAATGACCATAATTGCATCGCGCAAATTATCCTTTGTGCTAAAAAAGCTTAGCCAGACAGGTGCCGGATAACTTCCGACTGTGGTAGTTAAAGGATGCATAGTTAATATCGTTTTAAAAAATTGTAACAAAAATACTTGCTATTTTAATTCTAATTAACATAATTATAGAAACCTTTCTTTGTATCACAGGCACTTGTTTTTTGTAATTAAGGTGAGGAGGTCTAATATGATGACATTAGATCAGAAAAAAGAAGTGTCAACCGATACTATTACACCTCAAATCGTAAACACTACAAAGGTGCCGATCTCCATAGATATTCCCGACTATGGAATTTGTATCGGTGAAAGCCATCACCATCCCAATTTCACAATGGAACCGATGTATAATTATTATACAAAAATTTATTATGTCGTTGAGGGTGTGGCTGACTGTTATGTCAATTCAAAGCCAATCCATCTTGAAAAAGATTATCTTTTTGTCATTCCCACTGAAATCACGCACTACCTGAAAGACCAGGATAAGTTTCCGCTTTGTCTGTATATACTCGCAATAGAAAGCTCCTGTCTGGAAAAATTGCCAACTTTTTGTGAACAAATTGCTCTGCTTAACCAACTGGCACGAACCCATCTCCGGCCATTGACGCATCATGATTATGCCGCGTATGAAATACCAAGAATGTTTAGAAGGATTCTGAATGAACAGCGTGTGAGAGCAAATGGGTTTGTACCGGCAATCCAGGCCACCTTGCTAAATATGCTTGTGGCAATCAACAGAATCTACGAACATATTCCGGCATCGGGTCACATAGATTCCACAAACCCGACCTTTGCCAGAATTCACACGGTTGCAGATTACATCTCCAAAAATTTCTACGAACCGATTTCTATTGAAAATATGGCAAAAATGGCATGCTTGAGTATCCGACAATTTACAAATCAGTTCAAGGCTGTTTATGGGGTCACCTTCACACAATATTTGCATTATCACCGCATCCACTTTGCACAACAGATGTTAACCGAAACAAACCAAAAAATCGCAACCATCTGTTTCGAATCTGGCTTTAATGACTTAGCCCACTTTTATCGTGTGTTTAAGAAGTTGACCAAAATCTCTCCACGTAAATACCGGATAAATTCAAGAAACAGCATCAACACCACAGGCAAGAACTAGACCCCAATTTGTTCTTGTTGAGATGAGACTTATTTGCACGCAGTAATAAAGCTCATATTGGCCGCATTAACGTGGTCGCAGCGGATATTCCATCGTTCTGTTCCACTAAACCTCATATGCTTTCCTTCAACATATTTGGGCCATGGATTGTACTGATTGATATTGGCAACCGCTTGCCCGCGCAGGATAAAGGCGCTTGGGTGCAGATCTTCGGTAACGATCCGCGTCGTGACCGGAATATAGCGAATGGTCAGGCCGCGTCGCCATCGTGAAGAGGTATTGGCATGCGAGCCATGAATAAGGTTGGGATGATGAACCGACACATCTCCTGCACGGAGAATAATATCCACAGCCTTTGATTCATCGATCTGTGCAGAATCGATCCCGGAACCAAGCACGTTTTTGCCGTCATTTCTCTGCTGCAGTTCATTCTCCGATAGCAGACGCGTCGTGTGGGTGGCGGGAATAACCCGCATACAGCCATTTTCACAGTTAGAATCATCGATGGCCAGCCAGAGAGTAACCACTTCCATGGGTTCCAGGGGCCAGTAAGTCCCATCCTGATGCCAGAGGACGGCCTGACCCTCGAGGGGCGGTTTGGCAATGTAATGAGATGCAAAAAGCGCGATATCAGATCCAATGAATTTCTCGGCAATATCCAACAATCGATCGTCACTGACCAACCTGACCCAAAATGGGTCGTCCTGCATCAGGAAATGGTGCAGTTGTTCCGGCCGGGTAGCGGGATTTTTCTGCAGAAGCCACTCGATATGATTTCGAGCCTCCTGGATGAGTTCGGGGGCAAGAACCTTCCTAAAAACAGCATACCCCTCTGAATTGTAATTGGCCATCGCTTGCCGCATTCCCTGTATATCTAACCGTTCTGTCATGGATTCATTCCTCCATTTAATATAACCTGACTAAAGCCTTCAGCTTTCAGCATTTAGCATTAATTAATTAAGGTCTGGAATTTTCTAACTAAAGAGCATTGGCTCTTTTGGGCCCGCCGCCGGATTACGCCGCTTGAAAATCTTTTTGATGGAGGGAATCAGCTTTTCGTATCTCCTCCGCACTGTAGCCCGTCGCATCTGAGGCAGAGGCACACTCAAGGATTTCCTCAGGATTTTTGGCTCCGGACAGCACCAGAGAAATCTCGGAATGATCCAATACCCATCGCATAGCTGCCTGCGGCATACTTTTGATTTCATCTCTCACCAGGAAGGAAAGCCGTTCCACCTGTTCCACTCTCTCGATAATCTCCTCGCGCGAATAACGCGCGTTTAAATGGCCGGGAGGGAATCGCGTGTCCCTGTTGACGGTCCCTGACAAAAACCCATTGGCCAACGACTCTCTGGCCACGATTCCCACCTTTTCCTTCCCCAGGAAATCAATCAGATTTCTTGCCTCGCGATTCAACAGACTGTAAACTACCTGAACCACATCAATTTTACGTTCTGTGGCCCAATCGCGCGCCATCTTTTCCGTTTCCCGAAACATGGAGATGGAATGTCCGGTAAATCTTATTTTTCCTGCATCTTTTAGTCTCTCAAGGGCAGCCCACACGTCATCATGGATTTCATCCGGACTGAAAGGAGAGTGGAAAAACAAAATATCGATATGGTCCGTGGCAAGACGGCGCAGACTGTCCTCAACCGACTTCACGCAGCGCTGAGCATGGAAATTGGGTTTGTTTCCGTCAGTTGGATTGCGTCCAAACTTGCTGGAGATGATCACAGCATCACGATTGTGTCCCAAGCCTCTGCCGAGAATCTCTTCAGCGACGCCATCCTGCTCGCTAGTGCCATACATCGGCGCCGTGTCAAAGAAATTGATGCCAGCATCAATCGCTGAGTGGATGGCCTGAAGCGCATCCGGTTCCGGCACAGCACCGTAGACTTGCGAGGCAAAGGCCCATGTGCCCAATCCCACTTCGCTGCAGCGAAGCCCTGTTCGACCCAAAGTGCGATATTTCATGACACGTTCTCTTCGAGAAGCTTCTTAATTCTGGGTACGGCATTTTGCAGGAAAACCTTCAGCATTTCCTGACCCTCTTCCGTAGATGCATTCCGCGGGTCTTCTCCCCAAACCCCATCATCATCCAGTGTGGCTTCCCGATCTGGCAGCGTTGACAAATCGACCATTTCGGGATGAAAGAGAAGCTGAAATGACGTTTCCCCTCTTGCCGCATGATTTGCCGGAAATGAACCCTCGAGCGGATCCGAATCCGGAAATGCCCATATCCGGATACCCGGATTTGCTTTAGAGAATTTCTCGACAGCCTTTTTTATGGCTTCTACATGCCCCTCACCGTAGTGACCCGTGACCAAAATAAGGACCTTAAATCCCTCATCTGCAAGCTGATTCAGATATTCACCACAAAGGGTCGTTACGGTATTTGGGTTATGTTCAATCGTGTGTTTAAACCCCTTATATGGCTTAATTGTGTCGGTTCCCACATAGATTGGCGGAAGGATAACGCCACCGGTTTCTTTTGCTAATGCTGCACAGAGTCCATATGCTTTCATGCCATCCAAACCGATGGGGGCATGATAACTATGCCACTCAAGCGCACCCCATGGAATATAAGCTACAGGGGCATTCTTTTGAATTGCTTCAATCTGATCCGGTCGCGACTGCTCATATTTTCCCCATTTTACTTTCTTCAACACTTATTCCCCCCGTTGTTTGTGAAAAAATATCTCTCACCGTTGTCAATCTTAACCATTGTTTATTCTCGCGACGAGCGTGATAATAATTTCATTTTGCCTCATTCCCCTGCAATGGGAACCCAAATTCCTTGAGTGAATCAGCCGCCTGAATTTCCTGGATTGTAGGATTGGTTTGGGACCAATCGATACTCCCCAAAAAAAGACGATAGCATTCAAATTTGAAGTACGCAACCAGCCATCGACTTTTGTCACGACGGACCACTTCCATTGCAGTAATGCCTTTCTTCAGCGGTATCGGTTCCTGGTTTGGCCAGAGATAAGGATTGTCGGAGACCACGTAGGACCAGTACTCATGGTGTCCTCCGAAGAACAGCATAAATTGACCTTCATGCTCTTGAACATTACTCGATTCGCAATGAGCTAAAGTGGAACCAACATACGCCGGCCCCTCATCTCTCCAGTTCATGAGATCAACCGATGAAGCCCGGGTAATACAAGCCTTTCCTTGTTTTGTCACAGCGGTGTAATACATGGAGTATCTGTCATCCCATTTACACACATGCGGATCGCGACAGGCTGAACCCCTTTCTCTCGGGCAGAACGCCCAATCGAATTCATCCGGTCGGATAACAGGTTTATCACTCACGCGTTGCCAGTGTTGTAAATCTCCGGAAATGGCTGCCCCAATGCGCTGTGTATTGTCAATCGAACATCCGGTGTAAAACATCCAGAACGTGTCTTCTTCCTTCAAAACATACGGAGCAAACACATGCCCCTCATCCCACGCGCCGGGCTGAATATAAAAACACGGCTCCATGGTTTTCCAATGCAAGAAGTCTTTCGTGACAGCATGACCAAACCAAATCTCGTTACCCGGAAGACAGCAAGATACGCCAGGCGTACCGGCTATATGAAAAAGATGGAAATCG
>JAABXR010000344.1:0-308 GCA_011776225.1 Phycisphaerae bacterium | reverse complement strand
TGGTAAGTCTGATGCTTTTTTGTTGCTTCTTTATAACACTCAAAATCCAAGTTCCGAATTTGCATAGTTTGCTGGTTCGTTGTCAATTACATGATAAAAATTAACTTGAAAATTAATAAAATTCTGTGCTAATTAATTAATTACTAACCATAAAGAAAGGATGCTACTCGTTTCACAAAACAAGATAACGGTCTTCCAAAACAAGTGCAAACAGTTTGTTGGATGAATGAGCAATATGTCTATGTCCACACTATATCTTCTGTCAATACTCTTCACATTCGGGAGATTTGAAAATATGGCCCCTCCCA
>JAABXR010000297.1:3645-3912 GCA_011776225.1 Phycisphaerae bacterium | reverse complement strand
CGAGCCTAAATCGATTTCGGCGAAGGAATGCCTCAAACGAATGAAAGAGTCGAAGATTCTGGCTGTCCGCGACCAGCAATCCGGACCTGCGGCACCAATCATGGGCATTCCTGTAGAGCGGGTCTCGTTCGCTGAAGTCAATGAGGCGTGGAAGGCTGCGGACAAAAACGAAGCGAAGGAAATTGCGGAGCGCTGGGCCAAGAACGCCACAAAGGTCGAGGGGGTGAGCCGTGAGACGCTCGAGCAATCGGCGGCGATGTACCTGGC
>JAABXR010000297.1:0-3558 GCA_011776225.1 Phycisphaerae bacterium | reverse complement strand
TTTCATGAACTTTTGAACGAGGGCCTTGTTGGCGGTTGTGAGTGCGACCTTCGTTCGGCGGCAACGATGGTTGCTGTCGCTGCGTTGACTCAGGGCCGGCCGGGATTTATTTCAGATCCTGTTATCGACACAGCCAAACGTCAGATCATTTATGCTCACTGTGTGGCACCGAATCGGATGTTCGGCCCGAAGAGAAGGACGAATCCATATGAGATCCTTACGCACTCGGAGGATCGGCAGGGGGCGTCGGTCCGTTCAATACTTCCGGTTGGGTATATGACAACGACACTTGAGTTTGCCCAGGAAAAGAAAGAGGTCCTGTTTCATCAAGGCAAGGCAGTAGACAATGACAGGAATGACCGGGCATGTCGGACGAAACTTGCCGTAGAACCGGCAGGTGATTTGGAGAAGCTCTTTACCGAGTGGGATCGGTGGGGCTGGCACAGGGTGACGTTCTATGGCAATTTGAAAGAGCCGGTATATGAACTGGCAGATGCGCTGGGCTATAAAGTGATCGAAGAAGCGTAAAGATGTTTAATTTGTGGTTCTCTTAAATGTCGGAAAGAATGCTGTTTCCTCAACGGACACGGATTCGGAGACATCGCCATTGAATTGATGTTTTGTTTTGCCGGGACAGATCGTTGTGTATCCCGGATAGAAGTTTAGGTACAGCTAATAGGTTAGTTTTCATTTTAGGACACATCTGAAGAATCTATTCCGGTTGCCAACTTGCCTGTGTTCAAACAAGATGACTCAGGGGATTTAGGCTAAAACTCACAAGTAGAGAAGTTGAATGAATACGTGGTAAGTTATGCTTTAACGCAAATGTAAAATATGGAAAGGCAGAAGAAAGTTGGATCCTATTTACCATATCAAAGATACGAAGCATGATATATTAAGTCACCCGAGAAGAGAAAATAAGATCCATATTCTCACTCTGGACAGCGCTTTAGCCACTGATGTTTATGAACGGATACATCACCATCCAGAGATGAAAACTTTTCAGTTGATAAAGCCGCAAAAAAGCAAAACCAGAGAAATCTTAATAGAAATGGAAGAAATGGCACAGGACACGGTCTCCTCCAGGTTGTTGATTATGGATGTTCGGAGAGTTACACGGTTTAAGCTTCAAAGGATCTATAATAAAATAGTCGGGTATAATCGAAGGGACTTTAACAAGCTATGCTTTACCATATTAATTGGAGACGGGCCTGTGAGCTTATTTCAGGCAGGGAAGTCTTTGGATGTTTTTGTTTCCCATCTTTCCGCTCACAGGGTGGATTATCATCCGGCGGTGTTCTTTTATGACCCGTTCCTTCATTATGAGCCCAATGAGACCAAACTGCAAAAGATGCATGAAGAATTTGTCCTGCCGGAAAAGATCCCGAGAAGGTTTATTCCATATTTCAAGGAGGATCAGGATGTAAGCGTGGACAAAATACGACGTTCCTTCAGAGCCATTGACAAACCAGAGACAATTAAGAAAAAGAGATTGGAAAAACTGAGAAGCCTATACAAGAAGAGAATTGCAGAGCAATTTCCACACCATAAAGATCAATTGAAAGCCTGGTTATCCAAAGAAGGCATCAGGTTGGCAACTGAGAAACTACATCTTTACCCTCTATTCTTCGAGGATTGGGTGTTTGATCTTATGCAGAAAGCGATAAAAAAGAAGACTTAATGTAGTCCCGGCGGCACAAGTGATTGACTATATTTTAGTTTCCAATCGGCAGGGGGGATTGATTTTTGATTAAATGTGCTGTTGGAGAATTGATGAAATCTTAGCGGGATTTTGATATTAAGGTCCTTCGAGTTTGTGGGAGAGTTTATATATGAAGTGTACATGTGAAATCCCGGTTGATAAGGGTCTGTGGAGGCCATTCGAGCTGCTTATATGGACCCGATAGAAGCGGTGCAATAGATCCTTATATAATTTCTGGCTAAAATAGTGCAAACTTGTTAAAATTGGTGTACCTGTCAGGAAGGAGCCAGTGGAATGAAAGATAATCCGGGACGCCGCGAGTTTCTCAAAACGGCTGCGCAGATGGCTATAGCCGGTGTGGTTTCCAGTGGCGTTGCATTCGGGGCAGTACCGAATGAAAAGAAGATCGATACCGGTGATGGAATTCCAACGCGCTTGCTAGGCAATACCGGAGTGAAACTTCCGATTCTCGGTTACGGGGGCGCCGGGCTTGTCAAATTTTGGGGCAGTCCTCTTTCGCTTGAGGATCGTGTGAAGCTGATTCGCTACGCCTATGAGCAAGGTGTGCGGTATTTCGACACGGCCGGCAACTACATGGAAAGCCAGGCCCTGCTCGGCGAGGCACTCAGGGACGTACGCGATAAAGTTTTCCTGACTTCGAAGGTTGAAGTGACCAAAGCTAACAAGACAAGGAAAGCGTTTGAAAAAGTCCTCGGGGAATTGAAAACGGATTATCTGGACGCGGTTCTGATCCACGGCACGCCGGGACTGGAACAAATGACCGTCAGCAAAGCCATGAAGGTTCATGGGGAACTGGTCAAACTCCGGGACGAAGGTGCCGTTAGGTTTGTCGGTTTCTCGGCGCACTCTTATTTTGATAAAGCCCTGGGTTTGATTGAGTCCGGGGATTTCGACCTGTGTATGTTGTCTTACGGATACATTCCCAGAGGGCATAATCAGATATGGACCGCCAGAATGACCGAACTGCGTAACGCATGCATGGCCAAGGCCCATGAACGCGGTATGGGTATCGTTGCCATGAAGGTCATCGGGGCAGGGATTCTCGGCGCATGGGCCGGATACGTTGTGCCGGGATTCGACGCCAAACGCCTTAAGCAATTGCCCTCGGCCGCCATCCGCTGGGTGGTGCAGGATGAGCGGATCCATCTGCTAACAATCGGCATGCGTCTGAAGGAAGAAGTCGACGCTAACATCAAGATACTCTCTGATGATGCAACGTACACCCTGGACGATCGGGCGCTGCTTACGGAGTTTTGCGCAAAAGCGTACGACAGCGAAGCAATCAAGAAGATGAGAGTTGATTAATCGGTCGGTAAGAGTAAGATGCCCGCAGGCAGATGCCCTCCGATGGATTTATTATGGATATCCAACTGTTAGTTGCTTAAAAAGCAGGAATATGTATAATTGAAATTTAAATGTGAAATACCTAATCAACATTCATTCAAATTTTGGAGGAAAATTATGAAACGCTTGACAAAAAAACTTGTTCTGGCATGTGTTGCAGCCGTGATGACGGCGATGCCCTGCATANNGAACCGCCTTTTACGTGGGTAGGGAAAGGTACCGGTTCATTCATCAGCGAGGGGGGAGTTGAAGAACTCGATTTTCAATTCGAACTATCAGTTGACGAGCAGGGGGTGGTTAAGGGACAGACAAGCAGTGAAAACGGGATGGCCAGAATAAAGCATGTTTTCTCTACCGAACCAAAGCAATATGATTTCCCCGGTTTCTTCACCAGAAAAATCGTGATTGTGTTTATGGTGAACGAAGATGGCGGCACTCCTATGTTATATATTTTGAACGGACGTGCCCTGGTCGACAAGTTTCTTTATGGT
>JAABXR010000116.1:22972-34075 GCA_011776225.1 Phycisphaerae bacterium | reverse complement strand
GCAATAAAACAAGCATCAAAGATCTTCACCAAACCCTGTGCTTGCCTCTAAAAAAATTAATACCTGATTTTAGGGCATGATTAATACTCCTCCATTTATTTCTTAGATATGTTCTACACTCCTCCTTTCAGAGGCCTAATCGGAGCTATAAGCGAGCATAATCAAGCCACTTAACCTGAAACACAAAACCTCCAAAATGGCTTTACATTCTGCTCAATAGCTCCTCACTATAAAACATTTAAATGATAGAAAGCCAAAGTTGCCTGACCGCATTAAGCCTTAATTAAAATTACCAAATTACCTATATTCTCGTCAAGTAAAATATTATAAGAAGGTAGAGATTTTTTAAGCAAGAAAAATATCATTATATAGCCATTTTTTTCTCAAACGTTGTAAAACGTCTAACTGCTTTATATTTCACCCTTTACAGGGATTCTGCAGTGCAAACTATGGCCTAAAATCCCGGTTGTTGAAAGATTTTTTCCCCTTGATTGGCAGTCATGCCTTTTGTTGAATGACAAAACCGGTGCGATTAATGCCTTTTAAAGTGCATAAAGGGCCGTAAAAAATGTGTCCCTCCACTAAAAAAATGCCCGATTTCTTTACTATATGATTTATTCGGAGTTAAAAACCTTATAGTCGTTATAAACGTACGTCCTTCAATCCGGCAGTGCCGGAAAGATGTTATCTCTAATCAATAGAATTCCGGTTGCGCAGCCGGTTGGCCATGGCCTTTGTATTTTTTCAATTTTTTGAGATATGGGACTTTGATGTTCGTCTTTCGCAAGGTTNNTGTTCGTCTTTCGCAAGGTTCACTAAAACAGTCAGAAATGAAATAAGTTGATAGTGGAGAGCAACGAATGAAAAGGGATTTTGTAATCTTAAATTTTTTTGCTGATTATTTTTTTTCAAAATCCCGCAGTCTGACTTGTTCTTTTCCGAACATTGGGTAAGGGTTGCGTCTGTCACCGTTTTACTTCGAAGTGCCGCTTCCCTCTGTAATCGTCAGGAATTTATCAACCGACAGGTCAGTTAGAACGTCGACACCGCCGCCTATCCATTTAACTTCAATACGATCAACTCGTTCATGCTTTCTGAGTCCAAAGTGAATTCGGTCACCGTAGTGACTTTGATAACTGCGTCCACTGTGGACTTCGTCGACAAGAACCAGGTCGCCCGCAACGACTTTGATACGTGCTCCGACTCCATCCTTGTTTGTTTTGACTCCTCTCAGGCGGACCTGAAGCCAATGTCCTTTGGGATTCGTATCATTTCTTAACAAAGTGGATTCTCGTCGAGAGTTTAAAATAACAATGTCTACATCTCCATCATTATCCAAGTCGTCGAAAGCCGCGCCCCGGCTGCTTAGCCTGACCTTCATCCCGTCGCCGCTCTTTTTCGAGACGTTGGTAAACCTGCCGTTTCCATTGTTCATCAGAAGCACATTGGGCTGAGAATACAGCGACCTGTCGTCAAAGAGGTCGATATTATCCAACAAGTGGCCGCAGGCGATAAAGATGTCACGGTCACCGTCATTATCGAAGTCCACAAATCCGGTCCCCCAAGTCACGCCTGGTATCGTGCCGGCGCCCGCACCTGTTGTCCTGGTGACGTCTTCAAACATATCATCGCCAAGATTCCTGTAGAGCGTGGCTGTCTGGCTCTGGTATGAAGTTACATACAGATCGAACAGACCGTCGTTGTCGTAATCGCCGGCATCAACACCCATGCTGCCCTGCTCATCGCCGTGAAGGTCATATGCCACGCCGGCCATGAGAGCGATCTCTTCGAATTTACCGGTTCCGTCATTTTTGAAAAGGAAATTCCCCACAGATATATCATTTGCAATGAAGATATCCGTATCCCCGTCATTATCATGGTCACTGCAAATCATTCCCATTCCTGCTCCGGCATGTTTGCTTATGCCTGCTTCTTTACTGACATCGGTAAATGTGCCGTCACCATTATTGCGATAAATATTGTCACTTGCTGCCGGGTAAGACTTTGGACCCACGTATGTCTCGAAGCCGTCCATTTTCATGGTTACGTGTGTGTCATAAGAAAAGACGATGTAGTTCGAGACATACAGGTCCAGGTCACCATCGGCGTCCATGTCGAGAAAGCATGTGCCGGCCCCCACCTTGGATCCGTTGCCAACGCCGGCTGATTTTGTAACATCGGTAAACGTCCCGTCGCCGTTGTTACGGTACAGCACGTTCGGCCCATGATTGTTTAAGTATATGTCCTGGTCTCCATCGCTGTCATAATCGGCCACGGCAACGCCAAGTCCGTAACCTGTGTCCCCGACACCGGCCTGTTTCGTCACGTCGGTGAATTTCCAATTCCCATCGTTGCGATAAAGAGCATTGGTTGGTTCGGTTTTGTATTTTTTTCCTTTAAGGGCGGAACCGTTTAGGAAATAGATGTCTACATCACCATCATTGTCGTAGTCGAACAGCGCAAGGCCGGCGCTTACGGTCTCCATTATAAAGAGTTTTCCGCTGCTGCCGTCCGTGTGTTTGAATGTGATGCCCGTCTGGTTGGTAACATCGCTAAAAATGATGCCAGCTTCGGCGTGCGCAGTGAAACCTGCACCGTACAACAACGTAAGCAGTGCGGCCGCCTGCCATAGGATTCTCATGTGCTGCAAGGCGTTTGTCTTTTCAATTTGTGCTCTTAATACGTTCATATATCTGCCTGTATTTAGGATTATTCGGCTCGAGTTTTATGGCCTCCTGAATCGCTTTCGATGCACCGCTTCGGTCCTTGTTGAGATACAGGGCCCAGGCCAGCACAAAAAAACTCTCTGCCGCCGGCTCGAGACTGACAGCCTTTTGTGCGAGTTTGCCGGCCTCGACGAGATTGGTGTTCGTCATAAGATACAACCGTGCCAGTTCGCAATAACCGACGGCCTGTTCAGGTGCAATTTGAATCACCCTTGCATACGCTGCCTTGGCGGCATCATGTTTCTTTAGTTGGGTTAAAATCCTTCCGGTATTCAAATAGCTGTATATATTGGTTGGGTCAATCTCGCTGATTCGCTGGAATTGACGAACGGCCTCGGCCGGCCGATTTGTCATATTGTAGAGCGCTCCCAGTCTCTCATAACAGCTGGTGTTATCCGGGTCGATTTCTATTGCCCTTTTAAGAAGTTCTTCGGTTTTCCGGATGTCCCTTCCGGCCAGGTACAGCTTTTCGGCGTCAAGATGTGTTGTGGCGACGGCTCTTCGAATCTTAGCCAGGTCACGAGTGTATAAACTAGCACCGGTGCTAAGGGCTCTGTCTTCCTTCATCCTGAGGGTTTCAAGGTTCCTGAATTTGGATTGGTACTCTCTGGCTTTCTCCTGTTGTTTCAGTGCGGCATAAGTCCTGGCCAGACCGTAGTATGCATTTTCATAACCGGGGTCAATTTCTAAAGCCTCATGGTAGTGGACTCTGGCTTTTTCGTACTGTTTCAGCTTTAAATATGCCTGTCCAAGGAGAAAGTGTGTCATAGCAGACCGCAGCGAATCCAACCTTGCTCCTTCAAGTTCCTTAATAACCTCGTCATATCGCCCAAGTTCACTCAGGGCTTGCCCCATTTTATCGTGTATACCATCTGCCTTGGGATTGATTTTGATGGCTTTACGGTATTGGACAATTGCTTCTTCAAACTCGCCTGCATCAATGGCCACGTCACCGAGATTTCGATAAACGTCTGACCGCGTGGGATTTATATCCAGGCATTTCTGCCAGCACTTAACCGCCTCGGTCCTCCTGCCGTGCCTGCTATGAAAATCCCCCATTAATTTGAGGGCATCTTCGTTGTTTGGGAAATCTCTCATAATTGTCTGAACAAGTTTTGTCTCTTCCTTCTTCAACTCGGCAGTTTCAAGTTCGGCAGTTGATTTCTGCGGCACTGTTGAGTTCCCGGCCGGCTTTGTAAGAGGTTCGGTTGGTTCTTTCTGATTATTCTGGGAACCGCGAAAAAGAATTTTAGCACCCCAGATAGTCCCTGTACCCACAACAGCAATAACGGAAAAGATTAATATCCATTTGATCCGACTCGAAGAAGACTTGCTTTTGACTAAGCTGTGAGAAGGCTTGCTTTTCTTCTTTGGAGGCTGGCGACCTTTTATCCGGCGCTTTGGTTTTTTGCGAGTTTTGGCCATCTGTAAATTACCTTTGAGCGCTTTTAGGTAATATCAAAACCGGTATTTCCATGTATACTCCAGAGAAATACTTCGGCATATATGAAATCTCATAATATCAACATCTCACTAAGGTTGCAACGATTCTCCGCTTGTCCAGCCGAGGTGCTGCTAAAAAGGTACTGAAAGAGGACCAGCGTACACATTCGGCTAATCATATTGTATTTGTGCTCGATCCCGTTTTTTTGAAATATCGGACGGTAGACATTAGTTTCCTCAGGGATCTGCGCAAAAGCAGATGTTGGAGGAAAGGCGGGGCATAAACAAACGTGTTATTATCGAATTTTTCTCAGATGCTGCCCGGGAACCGGATTCTTGATTGTTCAAGATAATTTTGATAGGATTATTGACATGGTTATGCGAAAGTTATGTTATTTAAGCATCCTGGAAATATTTTTTAGTAGCAGCTTTTAATATAATCCCAAAAAGTAAGTTGGTGATAATGTGTTTTCGCGCCAGGGCCTAAACCGAAACCAGGGTTTTTGTATGGGAAAGCATAAGAAACAAAGTAGACGCAAAGCGAGGAAGCCAAAACGTTTGCAACAACCGGCTCCGCCTGCTCCGAAATTATCTAAATGGCTGTTGATATTTGGAGTCATTGTGTGCGCAGTGGTCGCGGGTTTTTGGGGGATAAATTATCTATCACGTAGTGATAAAAAGACAGACAAAAAAGGGTCGCCTCCGGTTCCAGGCGAACAGCCCAAGCCTCCTACAATAACATCGAAACTTACAATCGAACAGGAAATTGTAGCGTTAAAGAAAGAAGAATTGGAATTCGCCGAACAACTGGTAAGAGAATTTCCCAACAGCGATGATGCATTAGTCTTAATTGGCAATGTGTATAGAAAGCAGGGTAATTCCGCTGAGGCGGAGAAATACTGGAAAAAGGCTTTAGCACTGAATCCTGCGCGTCCCGATGTATATAACGGTATGGGATGGGCGGCCTTTGAAAAGGGGGAATACGAGAAGGCCATCGTGTTCTGGAGAAAAGCCCTCGAAATTAATCCCCAAACCCCGGCCATACATAATAGTATCGCCCAAACACTGATATTGCTGGGTAGATATGATGAAGTTATCAAAGAAGCAGAGGAGGAGCTGAAGATTTCACCCACATCCGGTCTTAGTTATTTTCTACTTGGACAGGGATATTTGAAACTGAAGGAGTATGATAAGGCAAAGGAGTATTACGAAACAGCCATCAAGCTTGAGCCCGATTATATGAATGCCTATTACGGGCTTTTTAGAGTATGCTCGAGGTTAAAATTGAAAGATGAGGCCGGGAAATATCTTGCTCGTTTTAAGGAATTGAAGGCTGAGGATGCGAAGGTTTTAATGGACCGTAATAAGGCCTTTGACGATGTCGTTGTGATAAGAAAAATGCTGGCCGAGACATATAGCGATGCCGAATATATTTATTACAATAAGGGTAATTTACAACAAGCCGAAAAACTCCTGCAGAGGGCCGTCTCGCTGGAACCGAACAACACTGAATATCTAATGAAACTGGGATTCCTGTTTCAGAGCAGTAACCGTTTGCAGGATGCACTTAAGATGTATCTGAAAGCTGCCGAAATAGAACCGGATAATATGGTAAGTCGCCTGAATGCCGGTGTCGTTTCAATGCAATTAAAGCAGTATGGCAATTCGGAGAAAATCTTTAGAGAGGTAATTAAGTCAGCTCCGAAATTATCCAATGGATATCGTGAGTTGGCACATTTGTATTTAATGACGGGAACAAACCTTTCCGAAGCCCTGAAGCTTGCAAAAACGGCGGTGGCACTGGAAGAAGCAGCGGAAAACTATTTCATATTAAGCTGGGCTTATGACAGGAATGGAGATGTTGCCAATGCAGGTTCGACTCTTAAACGGGCGGTGGAATTGGAACCGGACAATTTACAATACCGGCGGATGTATGAACAGATTCAGAAGAGGATTTTACGTGGTGATTCTTAGAAACGGTCGAGAACGTTGGACAGGTTGTAGGTGGATGTTGTTACCTGTGTTATTATTTGCCTTTTATAATGTGTGTAACGGCGGTCCTGTTACGCTTCGGGATGTCACCAAAGAAACGGGAATTGACTTCATACACACCGATGGTGGAAGCGGCAAATTTTATGCAGTAGAGCCGTTTTCTGCAGGTTTGGCCCTTTTTGACTATGATAATGACGGCGATATCGATATCTATTTTCTCAATGGTGCGCCGCTGAAGGGGACAAAGGTTGATAAAGTTCCGAAGAACGCGCTTTATCGCAATGAAGGAAATTGGAAATTTACCGATGTAACAAAGAAGGCGGGTGTGGGTGATACGGGCTATGGCTTGGGCGTTGCGGTTGGTGATTACGATAATGACGGGGATTCGGATATTTACGTGAACAATTGGGGACCGAACGTGCTTTATCGCAATAACGGCGATGGCACCTTTTCCGATGTGACAAAAAAGGCGGGAGTGGATTGCGGATTTAAGATGGGGGCCGGTACCTGTTTTCTTGATATGGATAAAGATGGCGACCTGGACCTTTACGTTTCAAACTATCTTGACTTTTCTTATGAAAAGCATTCCGTGAATACGGTAAGCGGTTTTGCCGTATACATGGGTCCCGGTTTTTATTCACCGGTGCCCGATGTTATGTATCGTAACAACGGTGACGGCACATTCACCGATGTCAGCGAGTTATGTGGAGTGGCCGGGCAGCGCGGAACGGCCATGGGGATGGTGTGTGGGGACTACGATAATGATGGGGACACGGATATTTATGTGGCCAATGATATGAAAGGGAATTTCCTTTTCTCAAATGACGGCACGGGAAAGTTTGAAGATGTCGGTCTCATGGCCGGGGTTGCTTACGATCTCAACGGCGAAGAGCATGGGAGTATGGGAGTGGACTGTGCCGATTATGACAACGATGGATGGCTGGATTTCCATGAAACTTCTTACCAAACGCAGTGGGCTACGCTCTATAGAAACCTGGGTGATGGCATGTTCGAAGACGTGACCGGGATAACCGGTGCCGGTGAGGGAACTTTTCCTCTTGTGACGTGGGGCAACAGCTTCGTGGATTTCGATAACGATGGGTTTCGTGATATTTTTATAGCATGTGGTCACCTCCAGGTCAATATTGAACGTTATGATGATACCACCATGTATCTTACACCAAATAAAGTCCTTATGAACACCGGTGACGGGAAATTCGTGGATGTATCGGACAAAAGCGGAGATGGCTTGAAAGTCAAACTCAGCAGCCGGGGCTCAGGCTGCGACGATTTAGACAATGACGGGGATATAGATGTGGTTGTTCTGAATTCCCGCAGTGAGCCTACCATTTTGAGAAACGACTCGCCGTCTAAAGGACACTGGATTCAGATTCGCCTGCGAGGTACAAAAAGCAATCGGGATGGAGTGGGTGCGCGAGTCAGGGTAGAAGCGGGGGATTTGACTCTTATAGATGAAGTACACAGCGGCCGTTCATATCAGAGCCATTATGGCATGCGCCTTCACTTTGGGCTGGGGAACCGCACGAAGATAGACCGTATTGAAGTGCGGTGGATAGGCACCGGAACGGATGTATTCAGGAACGTCACAGTGGACCGGCTTATAACACTTACCGAAGGAAGTTCGAAAGTCGAATAGCACAACGGTGAGAACCTTTGAAAAAAGTGGAAAAACATCGCGGAGGGCCAAAGCCAAAGATATCCAGGTAGGTAATCTAAAGAGACTGTACAGAATATGTAATAGAATGCTCAGTATGGTATGAAGGAGAACGTTATATGCAGGTTCTCTTGCGGAATAATGACTTTATTGTTATAATCTCATGAAAAAGGTGGTGATAGGGTGTTTTTATACAAGTTGCGAAAGCTCTAAGGCAATATTGGATGACAAAGCGTAAAAAAAGAGGGAAACGGAAAATAAAGAATTCCAGTCGTGCAAAACCTTCGGTCTCGGCTCCCATGAAACGAACCACATGGTTTTTGGCCGGAGCAGCCATCATATGCGCATCAGTTTCCGTTTTTTATCTGCTCTCTCTGTTGTCTCAACCCAAAGAACCGCAAGCGACAAAGCCGGACTCGAATTCGACGGAATTGTCGTCAACAGGACCGGCCGATTCAATCCCTGCACCGGAACATGATGTTGCAGCTTTGAAAAAGGAGGTGATTGAAGTCACCACCCGGCTAACAAAAGATTTCCCCAAAGAAGCAGAGGCGTTTTACCTGTTAGGGCTCGCACACAGAAATCAGGGGAGCTCGGAGGAGGCTGTGATGTGGTGGGAGAGATGCGTGGAGTTAGACCCGAACCATACAAAGGCCTACCGCAGTATGGGCGAGGTTGCCCTTGATAAAGGGGAGTACGAGCAAGCAGTGGAACTGTGGGAGAAAGTTCTGGAGATTGATCCCAAAATGCCCGGTGTTTATAACTCGCTGGCATGTGCGCTGATGTGTCTTGGCAGGGCGGAGGAAACTGTTGAGGCGTTTCAGAAGGATATCGAGATATCCGGGCCGTCGGTCCATAGCCGGTTTATGCTCGGTAAACAATATCAATTGTTGAAGGAGTATGAGAAGGCAAGAAATTACTACGTAGCGGTCATCAGGATGGCACCGGATTACGCACAGGCTTACCATGGGCTTGCCACCGTGAGCAAGGTGCTTGGGGAGGAGGATAAGTCCAAGGAGTTCATGGCCAGGTTCAGGGAGCTAAAAGCCCTGGAGATGAAAGCTCTGAAGGCCAGGGATAAAGCCTTTGACGATTTAGCTTCGGTTCGTAAGACTGTTGCGAAAGCACTTACAGATGTCGGCCAGTTGTACTATTTACGTAAAAGTTCGACAAAGGCCGAAAAAGTATTGCAAAGGGCGGCAGCACTGGACGAGGAGCAGCCTGAATGCCGTATTCTCCTGACGACACTATATCAGCAGGATGGAAGAGTCAACGAAGCTTTTGAGCTACATGAACAACTTGCCAAGATAGAGCCGAATAATGCCGTCCATCAGGGTAATATAGGAGTTCTTTCAGTACAGTTAAAACGATATGACCGTGCGGAAAAGGCCTTTCGAAAAGCCATTGACCTTGCTCCGAAGCAATCCTTTGGTTATCGATACATTGCGTATCTTTACCTGATAACGAACAGGAAACTGCCCGAAGCCAGAAGGCTGGCTGAACAGGCCGTTTGGTTTGAAAGCACCGGAGAGAACTTTTTTATATTGGCCTGGGCCTGTCATGCTAACGACGACAAAGCGGATGCGATATCGGCGATACAAGAGGCAATCAAGCTTGAACCCGGTAATACTCAATATAGGCAGATGTATGAGGACCTGAAGAAGGGTAATTGATTTGAAGATGTTTTATAGTTTCCGAAAAGTAAGGCAGAATGTAAGAGGATGTATTCCGGTAATGTTGTTATTGACATTTGCGTTTTATCAGGCACATGCCGCGAGTTCAATCAATCTCTCCGATGTTACCAAAGAAACTCGAATTAAATTCAAACATACCGATGGAGGCAGTGGAAGATACTATATTATGGAGACGGTAAGTGCGGGTTTGGCACTTTTTGATTATGATAACGACGGAGATGTTGACATCTATTTCCTTAATGGCGCTCCCCTGAAAGAGGCCAACTCCCGTGTGCTGCCGAAAAATGCGTTATATCGCAATGATGGTAATTGGAAATTTACCGATGTGACGGAACAGGCGGGCCTGGGCGATACGGGGTATGGTCTGGGCGTTGCCGTGGCTGATTACGACAATGACGGCGACAGGGATGTTTACCTGAATAATTATGGTCCGAATGTTCTGTATCAAAATAATGGCGACGGGACTTTTACCGACATTACAGAACGTGCGGGAGTAGGGAACGAATTTCAGGTCGGCGCGGGGGCATGTTTTCTTGATATGGACAAAGACGGCGACCTGGATCTTTACGTTTCTAATTATCTTGAATTTTCGTATGACGTACACGTTACGAAAAAGCAACAGGGTGTTCCTGTCTATGCTAATCCCAGGCACTACCGGCCCGTGCACGACAATTTATATCGCAATAATGGTGATAATACTTTCAGTGATGTCAGCAGGGAAAGCGGCATTGCCGCACACGCCGGATGGGGTATGGGAACGGTCTGTGGTGACTACGATAATGATGGCGACACTGATATCTTTGTCGCCAATGATGTAGCAGAAAACTTTCTCTTCATGAATGACGGTTGGGGAAAATTTGAAGAAGTGGCGCTTACCAGCGGTTTCGCATATGATTTAAGCGGTCATTCACAGGGAAGCATGGGCGTGGATTGTGGTGATTATGACAATGACGGTTTGTTTGACTTCTACATGACTTCATACGAGCAGCAATTCGCCGCACTTTACAAAAACTTAGGCGATGGGCTTTTCGAGGAAGTAAATCTGATCACCGGAGCCGGCGCAGGAACGCGTCCTCATGTAACCTGGGGTAATAGTTTTGTCGATTTCGATAATGATGGTGACCGTGACATTTTCGTGGCATGTGGCCACCTTCAGGTTAATGTCGGGCTATACGATGATACGAAAAACTATTTGGCACGCAATATACTGCTCATGAACACAGGTAAAGGTAAGTTCATCAATATTTCCGACAAGGCCGGCGATGGTATGAAGGTGAAGTTGAGCAGCCGGGGCGCGGGCTTCGACGACTTAGACAATGATGGTGATATAGATGTGGTTGTTTTGAATTCCCGGAGAGAGCCTACCATTATCAGGAACGACTCGCCGTCTCAAGGAAACTGGATTCAGGTTTGCTTACGGGGTACAAAAAGCAATCGGGACGGTGTGGGAGCGCAGGTTAGGGTTGTGGCCGGCGATTTAACGCTACTGGACGAGGTCCATAGCGGCCGTGGGTATCAGAGTCATTACGGGATGCGTCTTCACTTTGGGCTGGGAAACCGCGAGAAGGTGGAT
>JAABXR010000116.1:0-22966 GCA_011776225.1 Phycisphaerae bacterium | reverse complement strand
GGTGTGGATGTCTTCAAGGACATTAAAGTAAACCGGCTTGTAACGCTCACTGAAGGTAAAACGGGATTCGAATCGAAATAAACCGTATCCCGGACTTCAGCGGGGTCACTGAACTAAAAAACGCTGCAGAACCATTTTAACTATAAAAATTCTCCTACAGTCGTTGGGATGATTATTTTTTTGGTTGACTCTTGCCGTTTTTATTGTAGGATGAAAAACACTTAAAATTCGCGAATTCCGTATTCAATCGGCTTCAAGTCGTGGAGTGGCCTGCGGGCAAAGGACACCTAACGGTCAGCCTCACGGCCAGCCAATAACAGGTACACAATATGAGAAGATGAGGAACTGAATATGGCAGCGGAAATGTTAAAAATTACCGGACATGGGAAGACACAGCGGTTCGAACCTAACGCGAAGAATACAGTGATCGGACGCAGCCCCCGATGTAATGTTGTTATCGAAAGCAGAGACGTCTCGCGGGAACATGCCAGAATTTATCAGGATCCGTTTGGTCGCTGGATTATCGAGGACATGGGCAGCAGCAACGGGATATTGATAAACGGCAAGCGTGTGGATGCATCTGTTGTTTTGCCCGGTGAACCAATAGTTCTTGGTTCTTTCTCTCTGTCGATGACACCATCTTTAGACCAGCAAATTCAGCGGGATGATTCCGTCAGGATTACGGCCAATATTACAACGGGGGGCTTCGAGGCAGAGATTATCTCCGGCAAAGACCAGCCGGCGACGCCTTTAACCGGGCCCTTTGAGGAAGAGTTTGAAGGAATCGTTGACCGCTTATCAGAATTAACAAGCTCGCCGGCGTTGTATCCCGAAGTATGCAGGTGTCTGGCAAAAGGGCCGAAAGCGGTTGCAGCGGTCCTGCGGCTTCCGGAAAAAGCCGAGCCGGTGCCCGAACGTCCCGATATCCTTGCTTGCCATTTCGGTGATACCCAGGAAGAAGCCGGGGCCCAGGAAACCGGCGCCTTTGTTCCGCCACGACTTGCTTTTCGTGTTTCAGGCCATGTACTGGACAAGGTCCGTTCTACAGGCGATGCCGCGATGGTCAAGACCGTCTATTCGGCGGATACCGATGTCACATGGACGGCTGTCGAAGCGGACAGTCCGAGGGCCATAATCTGTGTTCCGCTCGGGGATATTTCAAAGGTCGGTGATTTGCTTTATCTTGATATACCATTCGACGAATCTCCGGAGGCGGCGCCGGAGCGGATGTTTGATTTTGTACGGGCTGTCTCCCAACAGATTATTTTAACGCGAAAGAGTCTGATCCTTATGCAGGCAAAGGCCGAAAGAAGCCTTTTCGACCATGAGTTATCACTGGCAGGGAAGATTCAGTCTAAACTGGCCCCGGTAATACCGCAGGGTCTATCCGGTGTTGAGGCGGCAGTTTGTTACAGGCCGGTAATGTGGGTCGGTGGCGATTATTGTGATATGTGGTCTCTGGCGGATGGCCGTTTGGCATTTGCCGTTGGGGATGTTTCTGATATGGGTCTGCCTGCGGCCGTTGTGTTGTCCAGCCTTAGGATACTCTTGCGAACTACGATATCTTTCTGTGGTGAGCTATCCGAAGCTATGAAACACGTCAATTCACACCTGATTCAGGATTTGCCGGAGGGAGTATCCGCGACTTTATTTTTAGGATTAATTGATCCATCGAAAGGGACTCTTGAGTACGTCAACGCCGGTCACCTTCAGCCGATAATCATCCAGTCGCAGTCGGCCCTGGGGCCGCTTGGTCAGCCGAATGAATCTGTGCTCGGGATTCGGGATACAGTTTTTCAGACGAAGCAGCACGGCATAAAGAAAGATGAGCGGTTGTTGGTTTTCTCTGACGGAGTCACTAAGGCCCAATCGCCTGAAGATGAAAAGTTCGGCCTGGAACGCCTGGTGTATACATTAAAATCCGCCGGCGGCCAAACGGCGGCGCAAGCAGTAGATGCGGTTGCGAAGGCCGTGACTGATTTTCGCCAAACTCTGCCTCAACATGATGACATTACGCTTCTTTGCCTCGGAAAATCGTAAAATGGACGCCGACAAGAGCTTGTAAGGACAGCCCAGGTTTGCACAATACTTTGCTCAGTCTATAAAGGTCTGTCCGGGGATGAAAAAACATGAGCGTTTGTCCAAATCAAGAGCTGGTTGAGCGCTACGTAAAGGGGGATTGTTCTGCCGATGAGCAGCTAAAGGTAGAGACACATCTTACCGGGTGTCCTGACTGTCGGGAGCAGGTAGAAACCACTCGTTCATATATAACCGACTCTGCTCAGGCAGGTTCAGCGAGCGTCGATGAAGATACTGCTGATAGCGTTCATGGAGAATTTCCGACAGAACAAAACAATCGCCCAACCAAGTCGATGTCGGAGGAAGTTACGCTTCCTTATGGCGCAGATGCCTTGACTGCATCGATGGAATCTATGATTGAAGGTTACAGGATTATTGAAGAACTTCCTCGCGGGGGGCAGGCAGTGGTGTATAAGGCAATTCACACGGCAACCAACACGAAGGTGGCAATCAAGGTACTGCTGCCCACGCTGCTGGCTTCGGCCAGGGCACGCTACTATTTCGAGAGGGAGGCCGAGCTTATCGCAAGCCTCGACCACCCCAACATAGTCAGCATACGCGACAGCGGGATTATCCACGGCCAGTACTACTTTGTAATGCAGTATGTCGAGGGCCGGACACTGGACCGTTACGTACACTCACAAAAGCTGTCCTTCCGGCAGCGGGTGGAACTGTTCGACAAGATATGTGCGGCCGTAACTTATGCTCATCAACAGGGAATTATCCATCGTGACCTAAAATTTGCCAACATACTCGTCGACAAACGTGGCGAGCCGCACATACTGGATTTTGGACTTGCAAAGGCTGTTGGTTTAAGCGAGCAGTCCGGTGATAATGCTGTTGCTACGATGACCGGACAATGGGCCGGCTCTCTGTCTACCATGTCGCCGGAGCAGGCGGCGGGCAAGCCCGATTTAATCGACGTGCGTACCGATGTCTATTCCCTGGGGGTCATACTCTACAGAATGTTGACCGGTCAGTACCCGTATGATGTTTCAGGCCCCACACTGGAAGTTTTGAAGAATATCCAAAAGGCCGAACCCGTCAGGCCAAGGCAAATCATTCGCAAATTCGATTCCGACGTCGAGGCCATATTGCTAACGGCCCTGGCCGGGGAGCGTTCCCGGCGTTATCAATCCGCCGCTGACCTGCAGGCGGATATCGAGAACTGGCTTCATGGACGTCCCATTCGCGTCAGGTCCGTCAGCACTATGTACGTACTGCGCAAAATCATGGCCCGGCACCGCTATACAACCACGGTTGTAGTCCTGCTGCTGTTGATTATACTGGGTTTTGCATACTTTAGCTTTAACTTATATATCACGACAATTAGGGCGGAGCGGGGGCGGGATGATACAAAACAATGGGCTTATCTGGAAGCAGCCAGCACACTTAGACGCAATAGACAAACGCTTTTCACCGCTTTTCTGGGGGAATGGCAGCAGGGCCGGGATAGTGAGGCCAAGGCTATAGCTAAGATTTTATACAACCTTTTCCGCGATAGTAAGGAAAAACAAGCGGCCCAGTTTCTGCTTAATCCAAGCCCATTAGCTGAAAAGGAGTCTGATTTTCGTCGAGCCCTTACGGAAGAATACGCCTGGCTTGCAGATTTTATTGTCGGTGAGTATCATTATAGAGAAGGTAGCAGAAAAGAGGCCCTCGAAGCCTATCAGCGCAGCTATGGAGCTATCAAGCAAATGCCGGAGGATAGTCGGCAGCGCGTTGGCGTGTGGTTGGTTAGACAACTCATGGCAAGGCTTGGCGATTTAGATAACGTCGGTGCAGATAAGCCGGCAGGGGAAAAAGAATAGCTAAAAGCGGAAAACCAGGAATTATGTTAGCAATGCGCGATAACAAAATAAGATTTCCAGCGGCTTTTACCCTGATAGAACTGCTTGTCGTGATATTTGTTATCGCTGTTCTACTGGCTCTCCTTGTTCCCTCGCTGCGCATGGCCCGTGAAGCCACCAGACGAACCGTTTGTCAAAGTAACCTAAGGCAAATCGCAGTTGCCTGGAATGCGTACCTGGACGACAATGAAGGTGTCTTCTACCAAGGAAGAAATGCCAACCTCGACTACGGCGGCTGGAAGGGCGATGTGGGACTAATGAGAGAACCAGATCGTCCCCTAAACAGTTATTTCAAGTTACCTGCGCTTGAGGAAAACGAGAATGATGCGAAGATTTTTTGCTGTCCCGCCGACCGCGGCGGCGTGCCCGGTCGTTTGTTGTATGAGAAGGTTTATCATGCCTGTGGGACCAGCTATAATACCAATATCTTTCTGATTGGGCCGGGCGGTTTTGCTTTCAATCAGTTTTATCCGCCTGCCCTTATTACTCCGGAGGTTACACTGCTGGGCGAAAAAATTAACGAACGCGTGGCGGGTGTCAGTGTCGATGAGGTGGCAAATCCTTCCCGTCTGCTATTGATTGGTGATTACGGCTGGGTTAATCAATGGAAACCAAGGCCGTACGCCAGGGCCGAGTGGAAAATACTGGCGGAATGGCACGACCGGGTGGATTGTCATAACCTGGCCTTTCTGGACTGTCACGTTAAATTCCTGAATGTCCGCAAAGGATTCTGGATCACCAGCGAATACTGCGTGCTACCTTTTCGGGAACTTTTCGACCTTGCTTACCAGGTCCAGGAGCCGGCCCCATAAATTTGTTGAATTTTGTTGTTGCAAATAGTACAATTAATATCTGGTTTGCATTAGATAATGCCGTTTAGATATTACTATGTCTGAGCAACTCGGAGGAAAACCGGCCGTTTACAACAACTGTTGCTTTATGGAGGAACAAAATCGCCTTCGTCGAGTTAATTTGTCTGGTCTGGCATGAGAAAGAGTGGTGACATATGAAGAGGGATGCGAGTTTAATCGGATGGGGGGGATTCGTGCTTGCGGTTTTACTTTTGTCCCCGCCGGTTCACGCCGGTATATATATGACTATTAAGGATAGTGTTTGGGTTTTTATAGATTCTGTGCAAACTGCTGTAATGACAGTGCCACCACCACCTCCGGACATAATACCGCCAACGCCTAATCCGATGACGTGGGCCTCGGCACCAAATTCTGTAGACTGGTACAAAATCGCCATGACCGCCTGGACGGCATCCGACCCCAGCGGTGTGGAGTACTTTTTCGAATGTGTCTCCGGTGGCGGCCATAACAGCGGTTGGCAGGCGGGCACGACTTATGTGGATACCTCTCTGCAGCCGGACAAGTTGTATACTTATCGAGTCCGGGCCCGTGACTTGAGTGAGAATCTGAATACGACGGGCTGGTCGGCACCGGCTTCGGCAACGACCGATAGTGAGCCGAATATGGCTGAAGGTCTCATCGGCTACTGGGCTATGGATGAGGGCTATGGCCGGACTGCCAAAGACGGTTCCGATTACGGTAACGACGGTACACTTAGCGTACCCACAGTTCCTCTATGGCAGCCTGCCGGCGGGGTGTTCGGCGGGGCCTTGAGCTTTGACGGGGTCGGTGGTGGTTATGTTGTGGATGAAAATGGAGGCGATTACATCAACGGCCTGACAGCTTTTACCGTGGCTCTTTGGGTCAAATCAAATCTTACCAATACCGACAAGGGTTTCATTATAGCCAAAGATCCTGATGGTTCGGACAACGTTCTTACCATTCGATATGATGCCGCCGGACTTGCCGGAGGTGGTACAAATGTCATAAAAGCCGGTATAACAACTACCGGCGGCGAGCAGCAATTGGAAAGCTCAAGCGACGTTCAAACAACCGGATGGCAGCATATAATCCTTACCTGGAGCAGTGATAATCAACTTGCCCTTTACATTAATGGCGCACTACACGCCCCATCATACAATGACCCTGCGACATTTGGCGCTATAACCGGCGCCACTAAATTGATTGTAGGTAAGGGTACTAAAGAGGCGAGCCATGTATGGGACGGCCTCATTGACGATGTGGCCATTCTTAGTCGCAAACTGAATATCTTTGAGATTGCACAACTGATGGGTCAGGGCGGTGCATCGTTCGTATCCGATCCCGACCTGCTGCTACTCTGGGAGTTGGATGAGACCGGCGGTACCACCGCTACCGATAGTTCCGGCAACGGTAAAGATGGCAGTCTGACTACATACACAATACCGTCCTGGCGTTTAGGCAGGATGAACAGGGCTCTACTATTCGAAGATAACGGCGGCTATGTGCATTGTGGAACCGGTCCGGATTTTGACATCACCGATGCAATTACTGTAACTGCATGGATAACGGTCAACGACTTTACAAGGAACTGGCAGGCGATTCTTACAAAGGGTGATAGCGCTTACAGATTGCACAGGTTTGGAACTAATGATAGCCTCGCATTTCACTGTACTCGGCAGGGGGGCGGCACTTTACAGGCAAACGGAACCGTAAATGTGGCCGATGGCTTATGGCATCACGCAGCCGGGGTGTATGATGGTTCGCAGATTTATCTATATATAGATGGTATACTGGATGTGAACCAGCCGGCTTCGGGAACCATAAATACAAACGCCTTCCCCGTCATGCTTGGTGAAAATGCCGAAAGTATAAGACGCGTATGGGACGGGCTGATAGACGACGCCCGAGTCTACGACCGGGACCTGAGCGCTTTGGAAATCAGCGCATTGGTCAATTACAACACTTCACCGCCGGTCGATGCGGTTGCCCACTGGAAGCTTGATGAAGGGAGCGGAATCATTGCCGGCGATAGTGCCCCCGGCGGATTACACAATGGAACACTCAGCAGTCGTGCCCGCCCGATATGGCAGGGCGGCAAAATTGACCGCTCGCTTTTCTTCAACGGCAGCGGCAGCTATGTGAACTGCGGAAATGCTCCCGAATTTGACCTCGCCGATCAGATTTCGGTTGCTGCCTGGGTCAATATCACTACTGTTCCTGTTTATTGGGCTGGCATAGTCACGAAAGGTGATTCGGCCTGGAGGCTTTCTACCTTCGAGAACCAGAGAAGGTTCCATTTTGCCGTAACCTCTCCGGCAATGGGTGAAAATTGGATTAATGGGGAGACGGAGGTTTCCGCCGGGCAGTGGCACTACGTCTGTGGAACGTATGATGGGGCGGATATCCGTTTATATGTAGACGGCGTGGAGGAACCGAACAGTCCAGTGGCCTATACCGGAGGGATAACCACCAGTGCCAGCGAGGTCCGGATTGGCGGGAACTCGGACATACCGGAACGTGGATTCTACGGCTTCATCGATGAGGTCGCCATCTGGGACCGCGCCTTGAGCTATGAACAGATAGTATGGCTCTATAAGGATGGTATTGGCAATCCGGTTCTGAGCCCGACTACTTTTTACGTAGATGATGATGCGCCATCCGACCCCGGGCCGGGCGATCCCGAAGTTAGCGACCCGCAGGAAGACGGCAGCGAGGACCATCCTTATGATTCCATACAGGAGGCAATCCTGGCCGCTGTGCCCGGCGACATTGTTATTGTGATTGACGGGACATACACAGGCACAGGTAATAACAATATCAGCTTTTTGGGCAAGCCGATTACGGTCCGCAGTCAGAACGGGCCGGACAATTGTATTATCGATGCCCAAATTGGTAATGTCGGCGGTTTTAATTTTACTCTGGGAGAAGGGGCTGATTCGGTTGTTGATGGTTTTAAGATTATTAACATCAATATCAGTGGGATAAGTTTTGGTGCAGCCATCCTCTGTGATGGCAGCAGTCCGACAATCCGCAATTGTATTATACAGAACAACATGTTCAGTGAGGGCGGGGCCGTCTATTGTACAAATTATGCCAATCCGGTTATTGGTGGTTGTACGATTCACGGTAATTCGGCTATGGTCGGCGCGGGATTATACAGCGGCTACGATTGTGATCCTACTCTTAATAATTGCATTATTGCCGACAATACCGCATCCATGAGAGGCGGAGGCATGTACTACGGCTCTTCGAGCAATCCGACAATACAAGACTGCACAATCCGCAATAACAGCCCCGATGGTGTCTGGATAGGAGTTCTGAGCGAGGCCCGGATTCTCGGAACTGTCCACATCATCTCTAACAATCTCAAGGGCGCCGGCCTCTTCCAGATAGTGTCCGATGCTACTGTTGAGATAGTTGACTCCGGGGTGAGCTGCAACATGGCGGGCCTCGGAACAGTATACGTACCGGCAGGCAGAGAGTGTGTTATTGAGGATTTTGCGATTGTTGACCTCGTTGACTTTAACGAACCGACCGTGACAGGTACGGTCCAGTGCGACGGTTTGCTTAGGGTACGGGATCATGCGAATGTGACTCGCTCCCAAATCAACGTCGTGCTCGCCAGTTTCGAAGGCAATGCGGTCATCTCTGAAAACGTAATAACTACCGGAACGGATACTCCGTACGGTCAAATCACCGTAAAGGATACGGCTGTAATCGTCGAAAATGTATTTCAGTCCAGCGGTGACCGCTATATTGATGTGGATTCGTCGACGTTTGAAGGTGTGCTTCTTGACAATCGCATCCTTGTCACTATTACGGAGGGTCGCAACAATACACCGCCGGCCCTGTTTGACCTTCGAGGCCAGGACTTGTTCTGTTACGAGCCGGCATGCCCGCCCGGCCTGTATCCTTTAGAGGTAATACCGGATTTCGATCCGAACACGTGGACAGTCGAGCGGTGGGAACTGCGTGAGAACGCAAAGGCTACTTTGACCAACAGGTTTGACTTTCAGCCCCCGTACAACGCCGAGGGAGATGATGAGGCACTTTATGTAAAGCATCTTATTCTCGGTCCAAATTCATTTCTCAATATCGGATTCAATCGCGTGTACTATGAGACGCTGGAGATGGGGCCGGGAGCTGTTATCAGGGATGTACCACCTATGGGCTTCTTTGTGGACGGAGTCTACGTTGATAGAGAAATTGAGTACCTGACCCGTGTAACAAACAATAATGTGTATGGCCCGGTTCCCAGAATTTCCGTCGAACGTGTCGAAGGTCTGCAGCCAGATCCCAACGGCATGGTGCGGATGCGCAACCTGAGGGACCTTGATCCCTGCTCACCAAATTACATGGAGGTAGTCAACGCGCTTGCAAAGACCGTGCTTGCCAAGTCGAGTGAAGATGAAATTCTGATTCGGTTCAAGTATTTATTCGAAACTTCCGATCCGAATGCCAGGTTAGCGGTCTATTTGTCTGATGTACCTTATTTGATGACTCGTGATGACCCTAATTGGGCCGAGCATAATATTAAGATAGCGGATATTGATAATCCGGCCGACGGTCAGCCCGGCTCAGCAATCAGCGGCCGGTTCGGGGTCTTTCAAATGACCGTATCAACCGAGGAATTGAATTTCGTCGAGGGTATGTGGCTCGAAGTGGAGTTGATTGGGCCGGCGGCCGGCTCGCCGCTCATGGCTTATGACAGGGAATCAAATGGGGACGATACGGTTTTAATCGACGATTGGGGCGTGGAAGTACACTGTGATGGAATATGTATGGATGTCAACTGGGACACCATTGTCAGCGAGGAGGACTTTTTGACGGTTATAGCCGCCTGTGGGCTCCCCGCCTCACTGGACCCGAATCAAATAGACAGCCTGGTTTGTCTCGATGGCTTTTTTAGCAGTGACGGATTTCTTGACACGTTTGACGTTGTTTCCTGGGACTGGTCCGTAGACTCCGGAGATACTTTCCCCTTTTATTGCGGAGTGCCTCTTGCCGAAGGTATGGAGACGTCCGGTGCCGCTGTCGGTGACTTCGAAGGACCCGCCGTTTTAAGTTCCTATGTAAGCCTTCCAGGCTCCCTTGATGATTTGCTGATAGCAGGTAAAAGAGGTACGAGCGAAGATCCCTTAGAGTTAAAATCAAAAGATCGCCTTTATGTTTTTGATAATAATAACGTATGTATGGGGTGGTCGGCGCCCGAATCGGACCGCTGTAACATCAGATTGGTTCGGGACCTTGAGGGTAATCTTTACCAAATCAATTCCGTAGAAGGTGTGCTTCGGCTTGACGACACTAATGAAGTAATCATACCTCCCGGCAAGATTACCGACGTAAATGAGCCGCGAGAAGGTGGGGCTGCTGTGGTTTATGTTGGTCTTCAGGGTTCGGGCGAGAATGCCACAGGCCGGCCGATTCTAGATGTCGTTGTCGATGCAAATTATGCCTATGTCGTGCCGGTGGTGGTTGAACCCAACGATCCTAACGTTGAGCCTTATGCGGCGGCGGCCAAGATTCATCTTCTTGGGGCAGGTAATCCACCTTATCAGATTGTGCAACTGTATGACGATAGTCCCCCTCAGGGTGATAACAAGTACCGTAATTATCTGAGGGAAATCGAGCTTGACGCAGCAGACAATGTGTATGTTGTTAATGCGCATAGTCTCAATGAGAGCGACACGGTTTTTAAGTACGAGCCAAACTCAACATTGATACAGTCTCTGAGTTTAGGTAATCCAAACAGTGTTTGCTATATACCCGACCCGATTGGGATGTATGTGTCGAATACTACAGAGATGCTCTATCTGGCATCCGGCCAGTACAATCCGGCGGATATTAACTCAACTATTGTGTACGGCATGTCTTTGGAGGACCTTACCCTTCAGCGGTCTATTACGGTCGGTGGGATCCAGCATGTCTCCGGTATTACCGAGGAGCCGAAATCAGGGACGCTTTGGATTGTCGGCTTTAATATGGAGAGTTTCCCGCAATGGCCCGATCCGACCCAATCACCGTTTTACCGCCCGTCTCTGGCCCAGATCCCTTACGACAGCAACTCAGTTCAGGCGGTATCTATTTACGATCCCAATTCCCACGACTTGGCGCTGCCTGTGTCGATTGTATGGACCAGGCCTGTGAAGTGTGGCGGAGCCGACCTGGACGGCGATGGAAAAGTTACATTTACCGACTTTGCCGTAACTGGTTCGGCATGGTTGTCCAGGCTTGGAGATCCTGATTGGAATTCTGAATGCAACATCAGTATTCCTGCCGATGCTTTTATCGATACGCGGGACCTTGCTGTCTTTGTCGAACACTGGCTTGAAACGGGGTGTCTGTAATCTCAAAAACAGGCAGTTAATTTTACGTTTTTTCAGATTGTTTTTTATTTGAATGGGGGGCTTGACTGTGTCGCCAATAGCCACTACTATAATGGCTATGAAAACCGGTGTTGATACCTGATTAACAGTGTTCGGGGAGTTGAAAAATGGCTTCTATATTTGTAATGACGGGAGACCAGACAGGCGACTATTACCCACTCGGACGGCGGACAAATGTCATTGGCCGTGATGAGGCCCTTCTAATACAAATACTGGATGACCGGGTCTCACGCAAACATATGAGGATTGGTTTTGATGCAAGCACCGGCCGGCATTATGTTGCTGATATGCACAGCAGGCATGGTGTGTTTGTCAACAGCAACAAAATTGCTGATGAGACTGTCTTGAATGACGGCGACTATATCACCATTGGAGGGACAAGCCTGCTCTTCACCGAAAAAGACTTCGACGATCATGAAAGTGCATTATCACACTTCAAAAAAGTCGGTGAGCGGGAACGTCCTACACAGGTCAGTCAGGAAGAACAAAAACAGTAATTTATTATCCGGTGATGTTAGCGTTTCGGCAATTAGTGTCGGTACTGTCTCTGAGACTCACTTTATACGAAAAGTTACATAGAAATTTTAAGCATGTATGACTGACCCCCGCCACATACTAAAATGACTGAAGAGCGGTCTCGATGAAAATAGCAGCAAACAAAAACAAAAATAAGTGTTTTAAGCACTTTTTATGCGTATGTATTGTTTTTATCGCGGTTACGTTATTTTTAAAACCGACATTTGCCGGCAGAGATGATAGGTCAAAACAATCGATAGAAATTGATACGGCAGCAGCATACGTTGGGAATTTCGATTTTGAATCGCTCGAGTTGGCCATTGGAGATTTGACCGACACATTCGGCGGAGAGTATCCAAAAGGCAGGCAGTACATAGAACATCTGGATAAGTTGAAACAACTGAGCAGGGCGGTTCTTGTTTCTTCTAATAAGGGCGATGATTTGACAAAAGCTAATTTATTGAAGCTCGCAGGTGACCTCGAAAAGTTGAAGTGTGAGGCATTGCTTTCTAATCCGTTGCTTGATTTTGACAAATTGCTGTTGTTGAAACGCAAACGCGGCCAGCTCGGTCTGCCTGTTAACCACAAGTGCAATTCGGGCATCAAGCAAACAGGCTACAATAACGAGATAGCCGTGCTGTCACCAGTTTGTTCCGATGGAAGTTTGCGGACGCTTTTTCGACCACCGGCCGGTAAGTTTGTCGGTGAAATCGATTTGCATTTCGATGCCGACCGATTGCTTTTCACTATGCCCGAGGGAAAAACCTGGCAGATCTTCGAGATTAAGGTTGATGGCCGCGGAGTGCGACAAGTATCGCGCAGACGGCACACCGACGTGGACAACTTTGACGCCTGTTATCTGCCCGACGGCCGTATCGTCTTCGCCTCGACCGCTTCGTACCATGCTGTTCCATGCTGGCACGGCAAGGAGCGGGCGTGCAGTATCTATTTGATGAACGCCGACGGCACGGGCGTTCGGCAGTTGTGTTTCGACCAGGACCTCGACCTTCACCCGGCTGTGCTGCCTTCGGGTCAGGTAATCTACAGCCGTTGGGATTATGCCGGCCCTATGCACATTTACCTGCGTCCTTTGATGGTGATGAATCCTGACGGCACCGGCCAGCGGGCTCTGTATGGCAGCAATTCCTATTGGCCGAACGCGCTCTACTATCCAAGAGGCATCCCCGGGGCGCCGGATAAGATTATTGCCATCGTGGCCGGTTATCATGGTGTGCCGAGGATGGGTGAGCTGGCGCTGCTGGATACGAGTAAAGGCTGGTACGAGACCGACGGGATCGTCCAGCGGATTCCCGGCCGAGGCAAGGCCGTCAAACCGGTCATCCGTGACTATCTGGTCGATAAATCATGGCCGAAATTTTTGCATCCTTATCCATTGAGTGATAAGTATTTCCTTGTTTCCAGTCGGCTATCAGCCAAATCGCCGTGGGGGATTTACCTTGTAGACGTGTTCGACAACATAATGCCGATAAACGTTCTGGCGCAGTTTGATTTGTTCGAGCCTATACCTGTTCGTAAGACACCGCGTCCACCGGCCATCCCAGACAGGGTGGATTTAAATCGCAAGGATGCTGTTGTTTACATGCACGATGTCTATGCCGGTCCGGGGCTTGCCGGTGTTCCCCGGGGCACGGTGAAAAAACTGCGGGTAGTTGCCTATCATTTTGGTTATCCCGGCTTGGCCGGGCCGGACAAGATCGGCAGCGGCGGGCCGTGGGAAGTGATGCGAATCTTAGGCACAGTGCCCGTACACGAAGACGGCTCAGCTATGTTTCGTATTCCCGCTAATACGCCGCTGTGCGTACAACCGCTGGATGAAGACGGCAGGGCGGTGCAGTTGATGAGGAGCTGGTTTACGGCGATGCCGGGTGAGAATGTTTCCTGTGTAGGTTGTCACGAGCAGCAAAACGAAATTCTTTCGACTCATCCCAGGTTGGCTGCACGGCGCCCGGTGGTTGATATTGAGCCGTGGTATGGTCCGCCGAGAGGTCTTGATTTTGAAAGGGACGTACAACCGGTGCTTGATAGATATTGTGTTGGCTGCCACAACGGCCGGAAGCGTCGGGACGGCAGCAGGATTGCAGACCTGCGGTCGCAGCGCCATATTAAGGGCTATCGTGGCAGGGAACTTACTCAGTTGGCGGCATCCCGATTACACCCGGTGACACGCAAAGACCTCGGGGGGACGGCAGTCAAGTACACGCCTGCCTATGAAGCGCTGCTGCCTTATATCCGCAGGGTAAACGTCGAGGATGATGTCGACTTGCTTGTGCCCGGCGAATACCACGCCGATACCAGCGAATTAGTTCAGATGCTGACAAAAGGACATTACAATGTCCGGCTGGATCACGAGGCGTGGGACCGGCTGATAACCTGGATTGACCTTAACGGGCCTTGTCACGGCACTTGGGGCGAGGTTAGCCCGATTCCCGAAGGCGGCGGCCGACGACGACAGCAGCTTTGCATGTTGTACGGCGGTCCCGGGGAGAATCCCGAGGCGGTTCCTCAAATTCGGCGTCCTCAAAACGAGCCGGTTATGCCCGAGCCTTTGCATGATATGAAAATGGAAATGCCGGAAGTTGAGGATTGGCCCTTCAATGCCGAAGAGGCCCGGCATCGGCAGGCAGCCGAAGGGGCGTGGAAGAAAACCGTAGATTTAAGTGGCGGTGTAGCGATGGATCTTGTGAGGATTCCCGCCGGCCGGTTCGTTATGGGAAATGCGAGCGGTGAAGTCGACGAACTCCCACCTGGTCGTGTGGTTATCGAGAAACCATTCTGGATGGGTGTTTTCGAAGTTACCAATGAGCAATACCACCTGTTTGATCCAAGCCATAATTCCGGCCGTTTTACAAAACGTTACCGAGGTCCGGATGGTCCGGGCCTTTCGCTAACCGGCCCGAAACAGCCGGTCGTTCGTGTATCGTGGGAAAAGGCTATGGCTTTTTGCCGGTGGCTTTCACAAATAACAGGTGTAAAATTCACACTGCCCACAGAAGCCCAGTGGGAGTATGCCTGTCGTGCGGGTTCGCAGACGTCGTTTTCTTATGGAAGTATAGACGCAGATTTTTCGGCGTGGGCGAACGTTGCCGATAAGCTCCTTAGCGTTCGGCCGGGCCCCACAGGTGGTCTGGAGTCAAACATCATCGCCCACCATGGAAAAGGTATATTCATGTCAGCCGTCTACGGGGGGAACATTCTGTGTGATGAGCGTTATAATGATGGAACCGTCGCGACGGCACAAGGAGGTAGCTACAAACCAAATGCCTGGGGTCTTTATGATATGCACGGTAACGTTGCTGAATGGACGTGGACTACATATAAGCCGTATCCTTATATATATGACGATGGACGTGAGCGTGAAGGTAAGCCGGGAAGAAAGGTCGTTCGGGGCGGTTCCTGGTGTGACAGGCCGAAGCGATGCCGGTCGGCCTTTCGCCTTAGTTATCCTCAATGGCAGCGGGTTCACAACGTCGGTTTTCGTATTATTTGCGAGATTGAAACACCAAAATTGAAGATTGTGCAGTTTAACATGGCGAAAAAGTGAAATTTGGGTGAATCGGGGGAAATTACAGATTTTTTGATTTTTTGGGGAGAGGGCCTTTATCTATACTCTGTATATTGCCCATATTGATGGATTTTGGGAAGAAATTGTCCAATTTTTGTGAATCTGGGTAAGAAAACGATCAAAATCAAAAAATGAGTGGAAAAAAACACTGAAAAAAGTGTGCAAAAGAGTGCAGAAATTTGCAGAAATTCGACAAAAGCGTGCAAAAGTTTTCATTTGTTGTCAGAAATGTTACAAAAAATTACACGTTTCTATTTTAACATTTTGTTAGTCTGGGGGAAATGGGGAAACTTCTCGATGAGTTCAAAGTTCATATATCGCTGTTAGCGGATCGTCGCTTGTGACTTGTGATTTAAGCAGTGTGGTCGATACTCGCAGCTTATGGGCTTAACATTTTTTATCGGGAGGTACCGGCCGGTACATCTGATGATTTTTTTGTTGACGAAATACACCGAGTGTGCAACAATTAGAGGAGTCCTGAGTTTATTCAGATGAGGAGCTTAATATGAATATCAAAAGGATTCTTTCAATCTGTTGGTTTGTTCATGTCCCAATAGTTACATTAATCGCTGTTATTTTGCTGCCATTGTTTAACACAGGGGCGGTGGTTGCCGCGGATATACCGAAAACGGACCACGGCGCAGCGACCATGGAGTATCAGGAAAGGGAACTCGACCGTCTTTTACCAACAGTGGATGTGAGCAAGGTCCCGCCCGGTTTCGATGAGGTTGTATGGGAGGCGTTCATACCGGAGGACAATGCGATGACGCCGGAGCGGGTGGCGTTAGGCCGCAAGCTTTACTTTGATAAACGCCTGTCGGCAGACGGTACGGTTTCGTGCGCTACATGTCACGACGTGACTCGCGGCTTCACGGACCAGCTCGCGGTGTCGGAGGGGATTAAGGACCAGTTCGGGCGCCGTAATGCGCCTACAACACTGAATGTGGCACTTTTGCAGATAGTCTTTCTTGACGGCCGTTCGCCGACACTGGAGCATCAGGCTAAGCTGCCTATCATAAATCCCATAGAGATGGGTATGGCTGACGGGCAAGCGGCGGTAAATGCCATTAAAGGAGATGGCGAGTACAAGGCGGCCTTTCAAAAAGCATACGGACGTGCAGTGAATTACGATGACATCGGAAGGGCGATTGCGGCCTTCGAGAGGACCTTGGTTTTTGCGGACTCTCCTTTCCGGCGTTTTTTAAATGGTGACGAAGATGCGATTTCTGCTGAGGCGAAACATGGCTGGGAATTGTACAATGAGAAGGGGCGCTGTGTGACGTGCCACCCGATAAATCCATCGAATCCTCTGGGGACCGACAACCGCTTTCACAATGTGGGGGTATCGGCCCGTCACCAGGATTTCGAGGGTCTTGCAAAGCAGGCCCTGAAGGCGATGGAGGAGGACCCATCGGAGGAGAAGCTCGATGAGCTGGCGCTTTCAACGGACATGAGTGAGTTAGGCAGGTTTATGGTGACGAAGAACCGCTCGGACATCGGAACCTTCCGCACGCCGCTTTTGCTGAATATCGGGATTACGCCGCCTTATATGCATGACGGGACCGTGGAGACACTCTGGGACGTGATGGACCATTATAACAAGGGCGGCGAAGCGAATCTGTTTCTCGATGGAGGTATGGAGCCGCTGGCGCTGACGGAAGAAGAGATAAACAGTATTGTAGCGCTTATGTTTAGTTTTACCGACGTTCGCTTTGCGGAGGAAAATCAGCGGCAGTTCGAACGCCAGAAGGCACAGGCGGCTAAGAAACGTCCCCTTCGGGATGACGATATGGCTTTCCGTTTGAAACTGGCATTCGAAAAATAGGTTACTTACAGGCGGATGATTGCAAAGTAATAAGGAGTGACCAAATGGAATCTAATTCGAAGAATATCGAAACGAAAAATATAGACCGTCGAGCTTTTTTGAAGGTCTCGACGGCGGCAATGGGAGCGGCAGTGGCTTCGGGGCTGGCTCCCTTTCAAACATTTCAGACGGTTAACGTTGCGCAGGGTGCGGTTTCATCGGATGAGGTTACACCATTTCGCTTTGCCTATATCTCCGATTCACACCTTTATGAAAAGAAGATCAACGACCGCTTCGTTCGGGCGTTACTGCGAGCCGTGGCGGATGTCAACAGTCTGGAACCTCAGCCTGATTTTGTTTTCTACGGCGGCGATCTGGCCCAGCTTGGCCAGGCAAAGGAACTCGAACTCGGCGCGGAGATTCTCAAGGAAATCAAGGCTCCTGTGAAGATGATGGTCGGGGAGCACGACTGGTATCTTGATATGGGCAAAAAGTGGCGCGAGCTGTTCGGTGAGCCTACTTATTCGTGGGACCACAAGGGGGTTCACATGGTTACCCTTAACAGCGTTGTCGAGCGGGATTTCTGGACGGAGCGCGGAATGACGGCGATGGAGCGGATGATGACGGTGGCGGGATTGGATAACGGTGTGCAGAGTCCCTTTTCGGTCGGCAAACAGCAGCGGGACTGGCTCAAAAAGGATTTGGCCGACTATTCGGACGATACACCGCTGATTGTTTTCTCCCATTCGCCGCTGTATAAACTATATAAGAAATGGAACTTCTGGACCGACGATGCCGAAGAGGTCCAGGCGATACTGAAACGGTTTAAAAATGTTGTGGTCATTCACGGTCATACGCACCAGCTTTTGACCAACCGGATCGGCAATATTCACTTTCACGGGATGCTTTCGACTGCGTGGCCGTGGCCTTATGCTCCGGAGGGTATGCCGGAGCTTACTATCGAGATGAGCCGGCCGGACCCATTTAACACAAACGACGGCTGCGGCGACGGCGAGGTGCACGTTCAGGCGGACGGGCTGGTGGATAAAGTCTATAACTTATGGAACCGCACGCCACTGACGGTCGGCAGGGCTTATACTGCAAGCTGGGGCAAGGAAAGCGTGCCGCCGAAACCGAACCGCGCAAGCTATTAGAATAGTCAAGGAGATTGCTATGTATATTAAATCTACCGTTGCTGAACTTATGAACGTTTTGTTATGTGCAACCTGTATTTCGGTGGTTTTGATGATTACAGGATGCAGCGAGGAGGTCGAATACACAACGTGCGACGGACGTAACAAGGTCAAAGTGGCGGAAGAGACCGAAGGGCAGGACTTAGCGGATACGCTTATGGCACAATGGAAGCGTGAGAATCCCAATCGAAACTGGGTGGAAGAGGAGAAGGAACGGCATGAACTCAAACCACCGGCCGACAATTCCTCGCTACTGAAAGGCGAACAGGGCGAGGGGCACATCTACGGAAATTATACCGAGAAGGACCTGCTTATGTGGCAGCGCGAGACCGAGAAGCTCGTCGTTGAAGGCTCGCGAATCTTCCACAGCGCGCAGCTATTGGGCAGCCAGGTAAGTGTCTCGTGCGATATGTGTCATCCACATGCCGCCAATACACACCCGGAGACATATCCCAAATTTCAAACTCAATTAGGCAGGGTCGCGCTATTGCGTGACATGATACACTGGTGTATCGATAATCCCGTGCGTGGTGAGCATCTTGCGCCCGATGACCCCAGGATGCGGGCATTGGAGGCGTATATCATGGCGCAGCGCAGCGGAACAATGATGAACTACGGCAAGCACTGAGCAAAATTGCTTAGCAAACCTTTGAAGGCCGACCGTTATTTATTCTGCCGTTACAGGGTGGATTTGGTAATAGGACAATATAATCTCCGTCTGTGGTTGCGAAGAGCAAGGTAATTGTTATATTTTTTACTGCGTACCATTAGTGTATTGTGCGCCCCAAGTTAAGGAAATTCCTTAGCACCATTTGTCCGCAACAGCTTAGCTATTTCTTTGTGTTCCATATCAATTGCTAATTTGAGCGGACTTCTTTTTCTGATCACTTCATCTAATGGCTCATTGACATCGGCCCCCTTTTCGATGAGCATTTCGACAGCTCTGACCTGGTTTCTCTGAATAGCCTTGAGCAGAGGAGTCCATCCATTGTCATCTTTCTCATTGACATCAGCCCCACTGTCTATCAGAGTCAATAACATCTTTAAGATTACTGCCTCTTTTTCGTGAGCGGGCAGCTCTTGTGCATTAGAGCGCCTATAATATACCCCTCGATGGTTACCGCCAAACCGAAAGGCTGCTGTCAGTGTTGTACCTAATCCACAACGGTCGCCAGCACTATAACCTTCGTGAAGCAATTCTCTGACATGTTCTACTTCGCCGTGCACTATAGCAATCCAAAAGATCCGTGCACGTTTTTGAGCGTAGGCATCACTCCATATATAAAGAAGAACTCCTATTGGCATTAGAACAAAGACGATTGATAATACAGAGCATCTGAAGACAATAATCAATGCAAGCGAGATAATACCCGCAATCAAGCCAGTGAAGAGAAGAACAGATAACTCGTGAGGCATGACATAACTTGGTGTTATGAGGATGAACGAGAGCAGCATCAGGCGAAAAGACCATGTTCGAGCAACCATTCTTTTTCGACTCACGGGAGCGGCTTCTTTCTTTTCTGTCTTTGCCAATAGTAGGATTGAAGCAAATCCCAATATAACATGCAGGAAAAGCAAGCCTAAAAGCTTACCACCAGAGAAGACAGTCACCGAAAAAAGAACCATAGCCGAGGCCATCAGCACAAATGCAAGAAACTTTTGTTTACTATAACTGTGCAGCAGTTGGCCAACTATATTCCGCTGCGACAATGGCTTAATCATTCTATTTTCTCCTTTGACATATGGATTACCGTAAGCGTTATATTCGTATCTCTCTAAGTAATGATAATGGTTTTGTTGGAATTTACAAGGGCAGAAGGCGAAAAAGTTTTGCTGGATTGTGGCCGGGTATTCGTGTAAGATTCTGGTTTTAATGAAGTTATCGCAGGGCAATTTTAGAAAGGAAGGTGGAGTTATGAATAGTATAGCAAAAAAGCTGATTAATTTTGTGTACGTGGCATTGCTTTGTTCCATCGTTATTTGTACGAGCGCGAGTGCGGAAGAGAAAAAGACCGAGGGCGGCTGGAGGAATCTATTCGATGGTAAGACGCTGGATGGGTGGGAAGTACGCGGGGGATTTGCCAAGTACCGCGTCGAGAATGGTGAGATTGTCGGCACGAGCGTTGAGGGAAGTCCCAATACATTCCTGTGCACCAAAAAGCAATATGGTGATTTTTTCCTCGAATTCGAGGTAAAATGCGATCCCCAACTCAATTCCGGCGTGCAGGTTCGCAGCCATGTATATAAGAAGGATACGACACTTGAAATGTTGAGGCGCGGGCAGAAAAGGAAAGTGATCCGAAAGGCAGGTCATGTTTATGGATATCAGGTCGAAATATCCAACGAGCGGACAGGAAGCTCCGGGGGTATCTATGACGAAGCGCGAAAAGGTATGTGGTTATATGATATAAAAGGAGATGCCAAAGCGAGAAAGGCCTTCAAAAACAATCAGTGGAACAAGTACCGCGTAGCCTGCATCGGTGATTCGATTAAGACGTGGGTAAATGGTGTGCCGTGTAGTGATTTGAGAGATCCTATCGATCAGGTTGGTTTTATCGGACTACAAGTACACAGCGTAAGGAGTGAGAAACCTTTGGAGGTGCGCTGGCGGAACATTCGCATTCAAGACTTTGGCCGGCATGTCTGGAAACCGCTCTTTGACGGGAAGACGCTTAAAGGCTGGCATACCCTTCCCGGGGGTAAGTGGGAGGTCATTGATGGAGTTATTGTCGGCACCAGTTCCAGCAGCGAGAGCCGCCACGGATTGCTGGTAAGTGACAAGAGCTTTTGGGATTTCACTATCCGTCTGAAGTTCAAGGCAATCAAGGGTAACAGCGGTTTTTATTTCCGCGCGGATGAAGTGGGCGGCGGAGTGGGAGTTCACGGATTTCAGGCCGAGATTGATGCGAGCAATGACGTCGGTGGATTATATGAAACCGGCGGCAGGGCATGGGTGGTCAAGCCGAGTGTCGAGGAGGTAGCCACGTGGTTTAGGCCGCAGGAGTGGAATGAGATGGCTGTCTCTGCGCATGAACGGCGGATTGTAGTGCATGTCAACGGCCGCAAGACAGCGGAGTTGAAAAATGACAAGGGGCGCCTAAAAGGACGACTGGGGCTTCAACTGCACGGCGGGCAGGACATGCACGTGAAGTTCAAAGACATCGAAATGCTGGTACCAAAAAAGAAATGAGAGAGGTTAGCTGAAACCACTGTCTATTTAAGGATTTTATGGAAGTTATAGTTGCGGAAAAATGCGGTTTTTGTCACGGCGTTAAAAACGCTATCAGTACGGCCGAGAAGATACTGACACAGGAAGATGAGGTTTACAGTCTCGGTCCTATTATTCATAACAAGGATGTTGTGGAGCGGCTGGCGAAAGCCGGGTTGAAGACTGTAAATGATGTGGAGGAAGTTCAGTCGGGGACGGTACTTATCCGATCTCACGGCGCAGCTCCTGTGCAGATGGCCAGGCTTAAAGAAAAGGGTGTCAATATTGTTGATGCCACCTGCATATTGGTTAAAAGGGTGCAGCACATAGCAGGGGAATTCGAGAAGGACGGTTATAAAGTCGTAATAATCGGTGATGAAAATCATCCCGAGGTCCAGGCGGTTGTGGGGTTTACTAAAGATGCGGTGGTTATTGCCGATGAGTCGGATTTGCATAAGCTGCCTGAAAACGCCAAATTGGGGATTGTATGTCAGACCACAGAAAGCCCTGACCATTTTGGGAGGATGCTTGGTGCGATAGGGGGGGGCAGATTCAGGGAAATGAAAGTAATCAATACGCTGTGTGTGGAGGCGATAAAGAGACAGCAGTCGGCTGTGGAATTGTGCAAAGAGGTGGATATAATGTTTGTTCTCGGCGGCCTGGAAAGCGCCAATACACGCAGACTGGCGGACCTTTGTAAAGAAGAAAACAGCGAGACGTATCATCTGCAAAACTGGAACGGGCTTGATAAACGGACACTTTTCGGCAAAAAAATAGCGGGCGTTACGGCGGGGGCCTCGACTCCTGAATGGATAATTGCCGAATTTGTTGAGAATTTAGAGGCTTTTGAGGAAAGTTAAGGATAAAAAATTAACCGAAAAGAATGTAAAAAAAGAGAAAAATAACTTTACAATTAGCTAAGTTGTATTAATATAAAGGTTTCTAATATTGTATCTTAGGGCAATTTGCATTTGCTGCGTGGGCAAATGCGTTTTTATAGGTTAACAGGAACATTTAATTGTGTGCATCGTTGCGCAAGAGCTTATCGGCGTAAATGTGGGGCGCCGATAGGTTAAGGTTCTCATTTCTGTAGCTCTTAAGCGGATTGCAAAACAGGAACCGACAACAAGACAGACTCCACAATGGGATTTAGTTTATGGTAGATAGAAATATAGTTAACAAACTGGATTTGTCAGAAGAGAAACTCGACCAGCAGGTCGATGAGTTGTTCAGCGAGAAAGAAACTGATTTTTTGGAAGAAGTCCTTCGGGCGAAAGTGGATTCACGTTTGCCGGGCACTATTCTTAAAGGGACAATCGTATCGCAGATAGGAAATGATGTTATTGTCGAAGTGGGCCTGAAAAGCGAAGGGATTGTGGATGCCGGTGAATTTGAAGAATCCGACGATATAACTCCGGGCAGGGACATCGAAGTTTTTCTTGAAGATACCGACTCTGAAGGCGGACTTATCCTGCTCTCGAAGCTCAAGGCCGACCGCATCAGGGGCTGGGAAA
>JAABXR010000112.1:1604-1952 GCA_011776225.1 Phycisphaerae bacterium | reverse complement strand
ACGCCGAACGGGTAAGCCGTGATGCAAAGGTGTTGTGACCCTAGCGTCAAACAAACTGAGAGCGCCACACGTCGTGTGGCGCTCTTTCTTTTTTAGGCTGGCGACCATTCATAACCTACTAATATATAACCACAAAATAAACCATCCCAAACGTTAAGCCATATTGGCCAATACCAATCTTATTACATAAAATATTTTACGATATAGGATTTGCGTTCTTTAACACTTAACACAAAGACCATCCTCATACGGACCACATCATCTGTGGCCTATCAGAACAGGATTTTTGGAAGTAAGATTAAGCTTGCCTAACCGTGACATATTGTGTCTCTACGGAGCTGTAACTGT
>JAABXR010000112.1:0-1562 GCA_011776225.1 Phycisphaerae bacterium | reverse complement strand
ATGTCAGCAAAGGTTAAAACACCACGCGTTCCACTCCCGAAGAATGAGATTCAAGTAAACTTCTGTAAAGTCCCCTCATGTATGAACTTCGGTGTCGGACCAACCTTCGAATCACAAAAAGGTCGAGGCAAATCAACCGACACATACGCTAAATCCGGAATGGGAAAAGGTATCCCTGGATTCAAGTGTAAACTCTGCGAAACCAGCTTCACGATCAAAAGCAATCTTGGCATTTATGAAGAGGTAGAGCGGATCAAGGCATATTTGACCCCAAAACCCGGGTTATCATGCCCGGAAACTGACTGCCCAAACAACTCAGTGCCGCTTAAAGGAAATCCTTCTTTCTATATTTATTACGGCGCCTCTCCATCCGAATACCCGAAAGTCCAATGTAAACACTGTGGCCGCTATTTCACGGTCGGCACTCCATCGCGAGGCCAGAAGAAGCCACATCTCAACATCGAGGTCTTTCGATGCCTCGTTGCCAAAATGCCGCTTCGTTGCATTATGGAGAAGCTCAACATCTCCTCCTCAACAATGTACGGCAAAATTGACTTCATCCATCGGCAAGCATTGGCTTTTGTTGCTAATAGAGAGCGCCGACTGCTGCGTGGCATGGAAATGCCTGAGTTGCGGATTGCTGTGGACCGGCAGGAGTACATCGTTAATTGGAATAATCAGTTCAAGAAACAAAATACCCGATTGATGGCCATTGGTAGTGCCGACAATATCACCGGTTACGTTTTCGGTATGCATCTCAATTTCGACGACGCTCTCAATGCCGCCGAGATTGAGGCTGACGCTATTGAAATTGGTGATAATGNNACGCTAGGCTTTGGCTCAAAAAAGACTTTGAGGAATCAAAGTCGAAGTCGAAACAACGTAAGACTGGAAAAAAAGTTAACGCCGGGGAACTCAACGAGGAACTCGACAAGCATGACATAACCACTAGGCTCCCCATTGCTGGCATGCAGGTGCATGTTGAGTACACCCTCTTTGCCCATTTCTTCTTTTTGCGTGATCTACTGAGGGGCGCGAAGAAAATCACCTTCTACATGGATGAGGAGGCTGGCATTCAGGGCGCTTGCAATGCAGCATTCGAAACCGAGATTCTTAACGGGAGGTGTCATGCTTTTGTTGTTCGCGTAAAGAAAGACCTGACAGTCAACCAGCGCAGACGTGCAATTCGCGACGCCCTTCGGCACCTGAAGCACCTGAGCGCCCACTATACTTCAATGGGAATCAGTATCTCATATGAGGATACCGCCACCCACAATGCACCTTGAGGATCAAATCAAAAGCCTGCGTGCATATTACAAAGGCAGCCATGAACCAGTTGACTGGAAAAGCCATTGGTTAGGGCATCCACTGCCTCGAATGAACGAACCGGAAAAGATTGTAAATTATATTTCAGAGCGACCATATGAGCTTGCGCCAGAGACGAACTTGCAGACCTGTTCTTTAATGCGACCCTGGGCGCGATTGATCGCTTTTTTATGCAGGTCCGCCGCAAGCTGAGTCCGCTTGAGAGGCCGATTGGAACCGCGAGCAATATGCGGCGG
>JAABXR010000236.1:25710-36517 GCA_011776225.1 Phycisphaerae bacterium | reverse complement strand
TCGATTGCTTCCTTGAGGAAATTCACTCCCGGATGATATTCCAATAAATGACCCACCATCAATTTCACCCGCTTTTCTTTCGCCAGGTCAACTAATTTCTTGCTCTCATCTGCTGTTGAGGTCATTGGTTTTTCAACATAAGTGTGCTTGCCGGCCTCGAGGGACTGTTGTGCAATGCCAAAGTGAGTGGGTACTTCGGTGGCAATCACGACTGCTTCGACTTCTCTATCACTTAAAGCCTTATGAAAATCTTTTGTAGTCTCAATAAAGGGGAAGTTCTTTTTTTGGATGGCCAGTCGCTTCTCATCAAGATCACATACATATTTCAAATTGCTTCTTGCAGTCGTGGCAAAATTACGGATAAGGTTTTTGCCCCAATAACCGGCTCCTACAACTGCAACACTCAAAGCATTTTCACCCATACTTGTATTTCCTTTGTTTAAATCCAAAAAAAAGAAGTCTAATTGCTCTAAGACATCATTTCAATCCTGTATATCTTGATAATATGCACTTTGACGAACTTTTTCTTCGTTTGATTTGTTAAAATTTGCAAATCTGCTTAGACTCCGTCCCCGTCGGATGAGCAAAAAAAGGACACAAACCGACCACAATACGCCAGTAATTAGCGTATCTATCGGTATCTAACTTACTGCCGGAACCCTATTTTAGCAGTCTCGGCATGTAGAAACCGTTTTTTCTTCTTTCTCCTTACCTGTCATAAGTATCGGCAAATAAAGGACATAGCTTTAGTAAAGACATGCTTCTGCCGCACGTTAATCTTCGTTCCTGTATGAGAATTCTCACTAACTGCTTTAATTTCAGCAGCAACCATAAGTATCTTACTGGCAGTAACATAAGACAACTTGTGATCTTGGGCCAACCGAACTTGCCGGACATGCTCTAGATTATCAACTAATAGGGTCGTTTTCTTTAGAACCACCTCACAAGAGATAAAAAGAGCCAGGAATTAGCCTATTTAGGTAAAAACTATACGCTCATAACTTCATCTAAGTTCAGAACATGTTGGACGGCTTTGGAGATCTCTAATATAGAATAATGTTGTGCCATAGTAATCGAAGGAAATATACTACCTCAGGGAACACGCATGATATATTCGGTTATCGGAGCCGAGAGGGGTTTAAGTGTGTCAATCCCTTCAATTTACGACCGATAAACACGAGCATAGGGCCTCTCAAGCAACAGTAAAACAGTTGTAGAAAAGCCACATTGCGTTGACTGTCTTATTGACAAAAAACACATGACCAATCAGGTTATAGCTTCTGTTTTCAGTCGTCTATGGCTAATCCTGTCTTGGCCGCATCAGATACGTAGCGCTCAGCCGGTTTCGTCCGTGTCTCGCGTAAGTGTTTGTATATCCTTACAGCCTCACTCTTTTTCCCGGCCGAACGAAGCTTCTCGGCCAGTAGCAGACAAGCCTTCGTGGCCTGAATTCGTTCCCAGCCGTCAGCATGATCCGCGGCCCTCAGAAGCATGGTTGCCGAACTGACGTCTCCAATATTGGCCAGCGCCCAGACTGCAGCGATACGGAATGCCTCATCTTCGTCCCCTACTGCCTTCTTCAACGCGCCGACCGACTTTGTGTCGCGGACAACGCCGAGATTCTGCAAGATAGTCAGACGACACTTACCACTAACTATAGGTAAGGCCTCCCTAAGCTGCTCAGCGGCCCCTTCCCCAATGGCGGCCAGTGCCTGGGCTGCGGGCTCACACAGTTCCTTGTCCACCAGAACTCGCCCGAGTGCTTCGACTACTTCTTTGCCGCCGGCCACCTGTAACTGTCGGATAAGGTACTTTTGCACCTCTTTTGGCCGGTCACCGCCGATTTGGGAGGCTAAGGTCCTCGAAAACCTCCGCCGAGGTCTGTCGTTTTTAAGCTTGCAGACATGCAGTGCCATGCAATGCAGTGCATAATGGGCTTTTACGTCGTCACCCTTACCCGGTTCGACCAGCATGTCGATAACGCCGATTATATTCTCACGGCCGCCTCTTAAAATTTTTCTAATAGCGCCCTCAATCTTTTCTTTGTCAATATCCGTGCAGTACATACCACGCCGATCAGGATCGGGCATTCGATTGACAAGTCCGACAAGGGCCGATGGTGATTCACTCATTGTTATTTTCCTTTCTGCAGTTGAATTCTGCTTGCAGATTTCTATAAATGCCAGGGTGCACGCATAGGTTGATTGACTAAACGGTTGGCCTCTTCGTCTCCGACGATTTCTTCCTTCACCGGATCGTACTGGATCTTTCGTCCCATCCGGATGGAGATGTTGGCCAAATGTAAAATCGTTGCGCACCGATGCGCCGCAGCAGCGTGGCCGCCGGCTTGTTTCCGAGTGCGAATCGCATCGCCAAATCCAACCAGCGGCTCGGGATCGGGCATTTCTTTAATCTTCTTTTGGTCCTCCTCGCTCAAATCGCTCAGGCTGACTCCTCTGGATTCTTTTCGGGTGTAAGAAGGCTTTTGATTTTCCGGCCACTCGGTACTGTCCATAACAAACGTCAATCCGTCGGCATATTTCAATTCCACCCAGCCCCACATACCGCACGCCTCTGGATGCGCCGGCGGTGCGAATGATTCGATTTCCACCGGGCTTGTATCGTCCTTGGCAAATGTCCACTGAACGGGATCGAAGTGGTGCTGGCCCATATCGGCCAGGCCGCCCCCTTCGTAATCCCAGTAGCCGCGGTGCGTTCCGCCGAAACGATGTGGGTGATAAGGTCTCAGTGGCGCCGGACCGCAGTACATATCCCAGTCGAGGGTGTCCGGTATGGGTTGGGGCTTTACATTCACCATCCCGCTCCATTCACGAACCTTCAATCCGCCTCGTTTGATATGAACTCCCTTACAATCCTTGAGCAGGCCGCTCTTCATAATCTTGTGGGTAAGGATATCTCCTTGGTTTCTGCTCCTTCCGAACCGTCCGTATGTGCCGATCTGGAAGATACGGTTATACCGTTTCTCTGCGTCGGCAACCGCTCGCCCTTCGGCAATAAATCTCGTCATCGGTTTTTCGCACAGAACGTCCTTCCCGGCCTCCATCGCCGCGATGGAAATAAGTGCATGCCAGCCAGGATGCGTGGCGATGGCAACTACATCGATATCCTTGCGCTCCAACACGCGGCGAAAGTCCGTATAGACCTTTTTGTTATCCGCATGTTTTACAAACTTTACGTCGCATATCGCCAACTTTTCGACATTAGGACCAAGTCCGTTGAATGTCCCATTACCCCGGCCGCCGCAGCCAATCAGAGCCCCGCCGAACGTCTCACTGGGCGGCGTATTCCCCGGCCCTCCAAGGACACGTCTCGGCACTATCGTGAATGCCGCTGCCGTTCCAACCGAGCTTTTAAGGAACTGACGACGTGTTACTCGTTTACTTTTTTGCATAATATGTTCTCCTTTCGACCCTGCACACCATAAGAATTAATAGCTATATCTTCTTTTCTATAAACAATTTAACGCAAAAGATACTGGTTTCGTACAATTACCATAATCACGCGGTTTTGTCAATATCATTTTGTCTTTTGGATTGACCGTGATAGTATTATATTAACAGGATCTTGTTGCAATATATGAGCGTTTTTTACAGAGAAATATGAGTTTTTACTCACTTATCTTGAACAAAAGTGTGTAAATTGGAGCCGATATGATAGTTCTCTTAACAGATTTTGGACAAAGCGAATATGTAGGTGTGATGAAAGGCGTGATTTACAAAATCGCATCCGATGCAAAAATAGTCGATTTATGCCACGACATCTCTCCCCAAAACATCATCGAATCTTCATGGATCCTTAAAAATAATTACAAATACTTCCCGGAAGGTGTGGTGTTTTGTTGTGTGGTCGATCCGGGAGTGGGTACCGAAAGAAAAGCACTGGCCGTCAAAACCGAAGACTTTTATTTTGTCGCACCCGATAATGGCCTGCTCTGGGAAACCCTAAAACATCAGAGAATAATTGAGATAAGGCAAATTCCCGTCCCCCTGGATGCCAGCTGTACATTTCATGGAAGGGATGTTTTCGCAAAAGCGGCTGTAAATATCTACATGGGTAATTTCAATGACGTAGGTGAGAAAATAAAAGAGATAGAGAAGTTGGAGCTTTACCAAAGTCAACGAGAAGGAATAATAGTCAGAATCGACAGGTTCGGAAATGTCGTAACAAATCTTCCTAAGCTGGAGGAGGATAAATATTCCCTACAAATAGCCGACAACAAATTCGTCATGAATTTCTGTCCCGATTATGACTCGGCAAATGAGGGAGAATTATTCCTGATTGAGGGTTCGTGCAATACCCTGGAGATAAGTTTGAAGAATGGAAATGCCGGCGATAAATTAAACGTAAAGGTTGGAGAAAAAATAACAATATCCTGAAAGATCCTCTGCTCTCGTTGGCCCGAACTCTATGTGCCGGATTTTGCCGGCACACATATAAAACCATTGTAAATTAACTGCTGCGTTAAAACTTCAACTTAATAACCGAAAACCGTGTTTTTTGGTCATAAAATGTCCCCAGGCTGTATTCGCGGCCTTATTATGACGGTCAAGGCATTTTCCCAAAAATGGGAATTTTTTCTTGACAAGCAGTTAGAAACGTGGTAATGTCACGGTGACTGCTTCTTAATCTCGCGGTTGAAGGCATTTCTAATACGCTTTCATCCTTGAGGAGGCAACTGTGGAAGGAAAGCCGATATTTGGAATGTTTTTTCTGCGCCCGGAGGTTTTTCCCCCACAAAAAGGATGTTTTTCGCCTTAGCGACTGATGGTCCAGCAGCAACAGTAAAAAAGCATATAGAGGAGAGCTTTGCGATGTATGCAGGGGACGTGGTTTGCGAAAGACGCTTGTATGGGTCAGCGGAGATTACCGAGCCATATTTCGCCCAGTTTCTGCAGAATCCCCTTGAGAATCCCGCCTTTCGAATCCAACCTATCGGCGTATATCAAGCGTTGTTAACCGGCCTTTGGCCGCGAATGAATTAATCACCCTTTATTGGAGGACTTTATAATGAACAGTAGAAAGAACCTTGGTATCCGGCTGACGGTTTTTGTGCTTATGCCTCTACTGGCATTAGCGGTGCCGGCGACGGGTCGGACTATCTACGTAGATCCTAACGGCAGCGCCGACTTTACCAGTATCCAGGCAGCGATCAATGATGCAAATTTGATCGACGACGAAATCGAGGTTGCGCCGGGGACGTACAATGAGGCCATCAATTTCAATGGCAAGGCTGTACGGCTTTACAGCAATAGTGGGCCAGAAATGACCACTATCGACGCCAGTGGACTGAACTCATCGGTCGTGACCTGCAACAGTGGCGAGGATGTCAATACAATCTTAGAGGGCTTTACCATCACTGGAGGCAATGCCGTCTCCGGCGGCGGGATGTACAACTACAATGGCAGCAGCCCGACGGTGACCAACTGCACGTTCAGCGGCAACTCGGCCAGCGCGTACGGCGGCGGGATGTACAATACGGGCAGCAGCCCGACGGTTGTCAATTGTCAGTTCCTGGGTAACTCTGCTAATACAGGAGGCGGGATGAGCAACGGAGATGGAAGCAATCCGACCGTTACCAACTGCACGTTCAGCGGCAACGTGGGGGTTGTGAGCGTCGGCGGTATGTTCAACATATCCAGCAGTCCCATCGTGACCAACTGCATCTTTAGCGACAACGAGACCAATGGCCCCGGGGGTGGGATGTACAACGATAATAGCAGCCCGGACGTGGACGACTGCAACTTCAGCGGCAATCATGCCGATGGTAGCGGCGGGGGTATGAATAACCACAATAACAGCAGCCCGACGGTGACCAACTGTACGTTCACCGGCAACCAGGGCGGTCTCAGCATCGGTGATGGTGGCGGGATGTACAACGATAACAGCAGCCCCAAGGTAATCAATTGCAACTTCACCGGCAATTCCTCGAAATATGCAGGCGGAGGTATGGATAACAGAAACAGCAGCGATCCCAATGTGGACGGTTGTACCTTCAGCCAAAACACGGCAGGCTCAAACGGCGGGGGGATGAATAACGACAATAGCAGCCCGGACGTAAACGACTGCCACTTCAGCGAAAATGAAGCCTCCAGTAGAGGCGGGGGGATGAGTAACTACAATAACAGCAGCCCGATGGTGACCAACTGTATTTTCGAATACAACTGGGCCAGTGATCGTGCCGGCGGGCTGTACAGCGAGAAGGGCAGTCCGGCGGTGAGCAGATGCACGTTCCGCAGCAACACGGCGGCCAACGGAGCCGGGATGTTCAACGACAACACTAACGGCGGCGGCAGCCCGACGGTTGATGACTGCACGTTCACGGGCAACTCGGCCGTAGACTGGGGCGGCGGGCTGTTCAATTACAGGAGCGATGCGACAGTGACCAACTGCACGTTCACCAGCAATAAGACCGGCAATCAAGGCGGTGGGATAGAAAACTATTATTGCCTTCCCACTTTGACCAATTGCATGTTCAGCGGCAACGAGGCAGCTTACGGCGGCGGGATTTGCAATTACTATGGCGGCCCGAGGGTAACCAACTGCACGCTCGGCGGCAACACGGCCAGTGTTTCCGGCGGCGGGATTTATAACTACGCCAGCAGCACACCGACGCTTATTAACTGCATTCTCTGGGGCAACACGCCGGATGGGATATTTGGAGGCGCCATCGTTACGTACAGCAACGTTCAGGGCGGCTGGGGGAATCCTGATGACCACAATATCGACGCCGATCCGTTGTTTATTAATGCGGATGGAAATGATCTGCGCCTGGGAGGGTGCTCACCGTGTGTCGATGCCGGTGACAACGGCGCAACGGGCCTGCCCACCACCGACCTTGTGGGTAATCCACGTTTTGTGGACGATAAGGGAATTGTCGACACAGGCGCAGGAACAAAACCGATCGTTGACATGGGTGCCTACGAGCGCCAGACAGACTCGACAATCGGGCAGGTCCATAACATCACCAGGGTTGGGGTTGTGACCTATTGCAGAATCCAAGAGGCCATCGACGATGCCAACGATGGCGACGTAATCGAGGTGGATCCGGGAACATATGATCCCATCTACTTCACAGGCCCTGCGATTGCGATAAGGATTTACAGCACCCATGGTCCGAATGTTACCATCATAGACGCAGGCGGGATCGGAACGGCAGTAACCTGCACAGGCGGTCAGGGGCCCGACACGATCCTCGAGGGCTTTACTATCACCGGTGGAACGGGCACGACTGTGGGTTCTTATAAACATGGCGGCGGGATGTACTGCAGAAACAGCAGCCCTACTGTGAAATCCTGCAATTTCACCGCAAACCGCGCCACCGGTGATGGCGGCGGGATGTATAATGACAACAGCAGCCCCATGGTAATCGATTGTAACTTCGCCGGCAACTCCGCGGCATTTGCCGGCGGGGGCATGGATAACAGGAACGGCAGCGATCCCAATGTGGACGGCTGTGCCTTCAACCAAAACATGGCAGGCACACACGGCGGCGGGATGAACAACAATAACAGCAGCCCGGATGTGAGCGAGTGCCATTTCAGCGACAATGCAGCCACTGGTGGCAGCGGGGGGGGTATGCACAACGAATATTACAGCAGCCCGACCGTGACCAACTGCAACTTTAGCCGCAACTGGGCCAAAGAGTACGGCGGCGGGATGGTCAACTACTATAACAGCAGCCCGACGGTTGTCAATTGTCAATTCTTTGGCAACGCTGGTAATACAGGAGGCGGGATGTCCAACAGTACCAGCAGCAGCCCCACGGTTACCAACTGTACGTTCAGCGGCAACAGGGGCAGTTTAAACATCGGCGGGATGGGCAACCACCATAATAGCAATCCGACGGTTACCAACTGTATCCTCTGGGGCGACACGCCCGATGAGATCGCGAACGAGTACGGCAGCAACCCGAATGTCACCTATAGCGACTGGCAGGGCGGAACGGGGCAGCCCTGGTTCGGCACGGGCTGCATCGACTCCGACCCGTTATTTGTAAACACCACCAGAGTTGATTTGCGCCTGGCATCGTATGCATCCCCATGCGTGGATGCCGGTGATAACAGCGTCGTAACTGAGCCCAATGATCTGGCAGGCAACCCTCGCGTGGTGGACGGCGACGAGGATGGCACGGCAACGGTTGACATGGGGGCTTATGAATTTAACGGTGGTCCAGTCCACAACCTTAGACTAAATCGTTCATACCTAAGCATCCAAGCGGCCATCGACGATGCAAACGACGACCAAATCGAGGTGGGACCGGGGACCTACTATGAGGCGATCAACTTCGGCGGCAAGGCGATCCGTCTGTATAGCAGCGGTGGGCCGACAGTTACAACCATCGACGGCGACGATAATTATCACGTCGTGCAGTGCATAAGTGGAGAAGGCCCCAATACCATCCTGGAGGGCTTTACCGTCACCGGCGGCAACGCCGACGGAACCGGAGAACCCAACGACCGCGGCGGCGGAATGTACTGCTATGGCAGCAGACCGACTGTGACCGACTGCATATTTACCAGTAATTCGGCCCGGTACGGCGGCGGGATGTGCAACCGGTTCGCCAGCCCTGCACTCATCAACTGTTCCTTCTGCGGCAACGACGCCAACAACGGCGGCGGCGCGATTCTGAATCAAGAAAACAGCCAGCCAAACCTGACTAACTGCAGCTTAAGCGGCAACGACGCCAACAACGGCGGCGGCATTTACAATGTTGCCAGCAACCCTACGTTAACCAACTGTATCCTCTGGGGCGATGAGCCCAATGAGATTGTCGATACCAGCAGTATGTCGTTGGTTACCTACAGCGCCGTGGAGGGCGGCTGGAGCGGGGATGGTAATATCAACCAGAATCCCCTGCTGCGCAATATAGACGGAGGTGATCTGTCACTTACGCCATGGTCGCCCTGCATCGATGCCGGAAGTAATGACGTTGTAGGACCGAATTCAACAGATATTACGAGCCTGTCGAGACTCGTTGACGGCGACTGTGATGGGACAGTTACGGTGGATATGGGTGCTCACGAATTCCGGCACGGCTACGGCGGCGACTTCGATTCGAGCTGTCTTGTGAATATGGCCGATTATGCCGTCTTGGCATGGGCGTGGCTTGCAAGCCCACAGAGCGAGAATTGGGACCCTGTCTGCGACATCAGCATCCCGGCGGACGGACGGATCGATAATAACGATTTGAAGGTAGTTGCGGGAAGCTGGCTGAACTATATAGATACACCGATAACCTGTGATGCCAACCGGCTCAAGGACGAATTTGGTCTTGATGCCGTATGTGCCGCCGCTGTTCTAAGTGCTGCGCCATGTGCGTATTCGCCCAACAATGTAGCCCAGGCCCTGTACGACGTAGGTTATAGTGCGGCCGGTGCGTATAAGGCATTGACACAGGTCTGCGGGATGACCGATGGCTTTCCGATTGAGCAGCTTCTCTACAGCCTCGGGTACCCGCCGGAGGAGTATCTCGAATCCACAGCCTTGCCCTTTGTTAAAAAGTTCGCACCTGTCCTGTATTTTGACAAGGCCCATAAGGGCCTGCCAATGTCGGCGCAGGTCTATTTCCAGACGATGATGAATCCTTATGCCGACTCGACTTCGGGGACAATAACGTGGACTACACCCTGGCATGGTCCGTGTGGTAAGCCGGGAGTCATATGGATTGTCGGTCGTGATGAAAGCAACTGCGGTATGCAGAACAATGACTTCTCGACTCTCATAAATGGAGAAATCCCGACGTACTACAAGGTGATATCCGATATAGATTCTGATGTTGATACCGGTGACAAGGGGCGTCTGCGGATTGCATACTGGTGGTTCTATGGTTTTCAAAGGTACTGCAACTCATACCCTCTTACTGATCCTGGCGAGCATCATGGTGACTGGGAGAACATCATTGTAACCACCGATCCAGACAGGATCCGCGCCGACGCGGTAACTTATGGCTTCCATGGCGACTGGTACACGAGGCAGTGGGGAGGATTTGACAGGGTAAGAGATCGCCCTGTAGCTTATGTTGGCAAGCTGGCACACGGGTGCTATCACAGCCGGGAAAATGAGGGTTTTGGGTACGATGGAACGAGCATGCATCCATGGCACTGCTGCGAATATGCAGATTTTAGAAATCCAATTGACAACTCAAAATGGAAAAAAACGTACGATAATCTCGTCAGTCTAAGAGGTTCGGAGCCCTGGATGTCGGCGGACCGGATAGGATCGCTCTATGAATTTTATGGCAAAGAGTATGAAATATCCCAGTGGCGCTGGGGCCCGCATATTTCTTATTGCGACGACTGGCTTTTTGATTGCTTAAACTGGACACATGTTTATGCTTGCGGCACGCATCCCACCGCTTCAGGCCTTAATTGGACTCTTCAATCCTGTTCCGCACAAGGCTGCGAGGGTTGTGTAGTTGGTGATTGTTGGTACTCAGATTGTATCACCGGTAATGTTAACCCAGATCAGGGCTGGCCGTGGGGGGGAGGGGCGGCGAGTTCCGCCGGCGAGAGTGCCTCACCTGCGACAGGCGGAGCAGTGGCCTCCTGCGGCAGATGCGGCGCTTCCCGGTTTAGTGCATTGGCACGGTTAGGCAACTACTGGCTTGCAACTCCCTGACAACTACAGCGTCAGCCGATTAGACATGATGCAGATGGGCCGGGATGACCAACCTCCCGGCCCTTTTTATTGTAGATAACAAGGAAAACTACTTCAGAAACTGTTTCATCACAGCAGGTATGAAATACCCGGTTTAGGCCTAAACCGGGTATTTCATACCTGCTGTGAT
>JAABXR010000236.1:0-25684 GCA_011776225.1 Phycisphaerae bacterium | reverse complement strand
CTTTTCCGACTCCGGCAAATCTCCTTCCTTGTATCCGAGATACCTGAAACACTCCTGAAGATGTAGCGGAACAGGATAATATATCGCGCAACCGATATTCTTCTCTTTCAAATGCACCATAATCTCGTCCCGCCTCGGAATGCGAATACAATACTGGTTGTATACCGACACGCAATCAGGGCTGACGTAAGGTGTTTGAACGAATGTCCCCGAGAATTTACTATCGTAATAGGCCGCGTTCCGACGCCGCCCTTCCGACCACTTGTCCAGATGCGGAAGTTTCACTAAAAGTGCCACCGCCTGAATCGGGTCCAACCGAAAGTTGCCGCCGACGAATTTATGATAATATTTGTCATGGGCGCCGTGGTTTCTCATCATTTTCATTAGCTCGCATAGCTGCTCATCGTTGGTAACAATCATACCGCCGTCGCCGATCCCGCCCAAATTCTTACTCGGAAAAAAGCTAAAACACCCTGTCGTCCCGATACTGCCTGCCTTTCTGCCCTTGTATGTACTTGCAATCGACTGGGCTGCATCCTCGATAACAGCCAGATTATATTTGTTCGCAATTTTCATAATCGGGTCCATATCGGCCATTTGCCCGAACAGATGGACCGGCATAATCGCTTTGGTCTTTTCCGTAACCACGGCCTCAATAAGCTCAGGATTGATATTAAATGTCCTCGGCTCGATATCCGCAAATACCGCCTTGGCGCCGACGCGGGCAATACAGCCAACCGTGGCAAAAAACGTAAACGGCGTCGTAATAACCTCGTCGCCGGCACCGATACCGAGGCTCATCAGGCAGTTTAATATCGCGTCCGTACCGCTGGAAACGCCGACAGCGAATTTGCAACTGCTCATCGCCGCTACTTTCTCTTCCAGTTCGTCCACCTTCGGACCACCGACGCAGTGCTGAGATTCCAGCAACTCCGTAATATATGCCAAAACCTCGTCTTTTATGGTCGCATACTGTGTCTTTAAATCTAATAAAGGCACCTGCATAAAAACATCTCCGACTATAATTTTTTAATAATTCTACCTGCTGATTTACTCTTACCGATTTTGCTTATACCACTCAATTGTGGCTTTGAGCCCCTCTTCGAACTTCATCTTTGCCTCGAAGCCGAAAAGTTGTTTGGCTTTGGATGTATCGAGGCATCGTCTCGGCTGACCGTCAGGCTGCGAGGGATCCCAGCGAATCTCGCCCCCAAATCCCGTTAGCATCACAATCTTTTCAGCAAGGTCCTTAATCATTATTTCAAATCCCGCGCCGATATTGACCGCTTCGGCACCGTTGTAATGTTCGGTCGCCAGAAGAATACCCTCGGCTGCATCAGAGACGTAGATAAATTCCCTTGAAACATTCCCTGTTCCCCAGCAGTCAATATGGTCGGCGCCGCTTTCAATTGCATCGACGCATTTCTTTATCAACGCCGGTATCACGTGACTGCTGGCAGGGTCAAAATTGTCACCGGGGCCGTAAAGATTTACCGGCAGCAGGAATATCGAATTAAAACCGTATTCGGCCCTGTAGGATTGCGACTGTACTAACAGCATCTTTTTAGCCAGCCCGTAAGGGGCATTCGTTTCCTCAGGATATCCCTTCCAAAGGTTTTCTTCCTTAAACGGCACAGGTGTAAATTTCGGATACGCGCATATAGTGCCGATTGCAACAAATTTTTCAATTGCTTGCAAACGACCCTGCTCGATAAGCTGGACACCCATCATCAAATTTTTATAAAAAAACTCGCCCGGATGCTCACGATTGGCCCCGATACCACCGACAACCGCCGCAAGATGAATCACAATGTCGGGCTTCATGTCCGCATACATCCGGATGATATTGTCCATCTGAACCAGGTCGTAGTCTTCGATCCTGGGAACGAGAATGTTCTTACAGCCGCGTTTTTCCAGACCATCTATAACATAGCTGCCCAGAAAACCGGCGCCGCCCGTAACTACAATCCTTCTGTCCTCAAAAAAACCGCCCATTCTTCTCACTCTTCATGGTCTTTAATTATCTTTTCACGCTTGGCGATTTCCATATCGGCGTCCGTCATCATTTGTGCAAGCTTTTTGAACGTCACCTTGGGCTCCCACTTGAGAATCTTTTTTGCCTTGCTCGCGTCACCAAGCAAACAGTCAACTTCCGTCGGCCGAAGATAACGCGGGTCAATTTCCACATACTTCTGCCAGTCCAAATCAAGATACCCGAAAACCTCATCCAGAAATTCACGCACAGAGTGGGTCTCGCCCGTAGCTATGACATAATCGTCAGGTTTGTCCTGCTGAAGCATCAGCCACATTGTCTCAACGTAATCGCCTGCAAATCCCCAGTCGCGCTTGGCATCCAGATTACCCAGATAGAGGGTGTCCTGCAGGCCTAATTTGATTCGCGTTGCTGCTCGTGTAATTTTCCGGGTAACAAACGTCTCGCCTCGCCTCGGCGATTCGTGATTAAACAGAATTCCGTTACAGGCAAATAGCCCGTACGCCTCTCGATAGTTCACTGTCTGCCAGAAACTGTAAACCTTGGCACAGCCGTATGGACTTCGCGGATAAAACGGCGTCTTTTCTGTTTGAGGAGTTTCAACTGCCTTGCCGTACATTTCGCTGCTGGAGGCCTGGTAAAACTTTGCCGGTCTTTCCATCCTTCGAATCGCCTCGAGCAGTCGAAGCGTCCCGAGCCCGTCCGCGTTGACCGTATAAATAGGCGTATCAAAGCTCACCCGAACGTGACTTTGGGCGCCTAAGTTATAAACCTCGTCCGGCTCAATGTCATTCACAATCGTGGAAAGGTTGCCACCGTCCGTCAAGTCGCCGTAAACCAGTCGAAGCCGGGGCTGCTCGTGCGGATCCTTATACAAATGGTCGATCCTGCCTGTATGAAAAGATGAGCTGCGGCGTATGATGCCCCACACCTCATAACCTTTCTTCAGAAGCTGTTCGACAAGATATGAGCCGTCCTGTCCTGTAATTCCTGTAACCAGTGCCTTTTTCATAATCTCACTCAGACTAATTAGTATCTGTTCTTATTTACAAAATCCTTTTTGCCAATTTTACAGTTTTCCTTTTTCGCTTTCGATAATCACTTCCAGCGTTTTAGTCAGGTTTGTTTTCGGCTCCCAGCCGATTGCCTTCTTGATTCGTTCCAGGCTGGGCACGCGTCGCATCATGTCCTCCATAGGCATTCCATAAGCGACTTCGTAAGGGACGAATTCCTTTTTACTTTTACTGCCCGTCATTTCAATAATTTTATCAGCAAGGCCCCCGATAGCTATCTCTTCAGTGGAACCGATGTTATATACTCCCCCCGCGGCCTCCTCGGAATCCATTAGTCCGATAACCGCATCCAAAACGTCCCCGACATAACAGAAACACCTCTTTTGTTCACCCGTCCCATATATAGAGAGCCCCTCACCCTTCAAAGCCCATTGGACAAACCGGGGTACAACCATACCGTATTGCCCTGTTTGCCTCGGCCCAATCGTGTTAAAAAACCTGCCAATCACTACATGCAGCCCATACTGTTGATGAAAAGCTAAGGCGAGATACTCATCTATCGCCTTGCTGCACGCATAGGACCATCGCCGAACCCCCGTATTACCCAGCACAATATCGTCGTCTTCCCGGAACGGAGCCGACTCATTTTTGCCATAGATTTCGCTGCTCGAAGCAATAAAGACACTTTTCTTGAATTTATTGACGGCATCAAGCACTACTTCCGTGCCGCTGATATTCGTTTCTATCGTGTGGACGGGGCTGTCGGCTATCAGCTTGACACCAACAGCAGCAGCAAGATGGAAGACTGCTTCACTTTGTTCTACAAGGCCGTCAATAAGATTTGCATTGCAGATATCTCCCTCAACAAATTCAAAATCGCCCTTGTTTTGGAAATTTTCAATATTTCTCAAGCTGCCCGTACTGAGATTATCAACAACGACCACCTTATTACCGTCGTTGAGCAGCTGTTCCGCCAGATGCGAACCGATAAATCCTGCTCCACCCGTAACCAGTGCTTTCATATATTAATTGTCCTAAAAAATTCTGTATCTGGAAAGAATAACAATTATTAATCAATTATCAATCACGAATAATAAATTTGCCCGCCGTCAACATCGGCTTTCGCGGCCGAAAACCTGTAAGAAACCAAAGTCCTATAAGTCCGAAAAGCTTGAAAAACCATACTTTTACACTGTACTGAGGCCCACGAAAGTAGAATTAGCTTGGTTTAGCGTCGATATTAAGGTATAATACGTATATGGGGAGGGTGGTGAAGAATGGACCTGAAGCATAGAAAATCCGAATTCTTATTTCTCTCGCTGTTGGTAGCGGCCACTCTCTGTCTTCAGGCAAACGCCGAACAGACAATTCTCACCGACGACCTCAACGATAAAATGCGGGGAATGTGGCTCGGCCAGCTTATGGGAAACATGGCGGGAAGAACTACTGAAGGCCGTTTTTCAGGTTCATATCCCAATCCCGATTCCAACGTTCCCTGGGTCATCAAGTCCGTCTGGGACGCCGACGATGATACTGACATTGAGTACATTGCCATTCACATACTCGAAACCGACGGCTTTGATTGCAATTGGCAGCAGATAANNCATCGCAAACAGGCAGGCATGGTACCTGATGGGCGACGGTTTCCTACCCCCGGATACCGGTTCCCGCGCTTACAACCAGCATTGGTATTCGATTGATTCGCAGATAACGACCGAAACACTTGGTGCAGTCTCTCCCGGCCTGCCCCAGTCGGCCATTGACCTTACCGCCAGGTTCGCCCGTGTCACAAATACTGGTTTTCCCACTCATGCTGCACAACTTTATGCGGCTATATATGCCAATGCTTTTTTTGAGCCGAACGTGGTTACCCTTGTAACAGAAGCTCTCAATGCCATACCGACTACCAGCAGGACCCATCACGTCGCAACTGATATACTCAACTGGTACAAGGCCGACGCCGGCGATGGAATATTGGACTGGCGGCAGACCCGCCAAAAATTGTATGATTATTACGCCGGCCAATACAGCTACGGTCGTTACTACAACTGGCTCGAATCGACTGTCAACACGGGTGCAACAATTCTCGCTATACTCTACGGCCGGGGAGATTTCAAAGACACAGTCCAGATTGCCGTCTTGGCCGGGTGGGATTGTGACTGCAATCCTGCAACTGCCGGTGGCCTTATCGGTATAATAAATGGTTTTAGTCATTTACCGCCTGACTTAACGGATTCCAACATTTGTGGTGATGTTTACGAGAATGTCTATAGGCCGTACCTGCCTGACCCGAACCAGTATATCCCCCAATACGATAATATTTCCAATATCGCCACTCGGCTGACAAATCTCGCGGAGCAAAATATCCTCAACAATGGCGGTTACATCACAGGCTCCGGCCCCGCCAGGACCTGCCACATACCTGATACTGTTACGATAATACCGGAGCCCGAAAAGCCCGATCCCAGTGGCCCGGCCGGCCTCGTCGAACAGGCTACTGTGGCGGGCATTACCGTCACTCCAAACGCCGCTGTGCAGCGCTATAATACAGACAAGGATAGAGAAAACCTCTACTCAATTATAGATGGCATAAAGGACAACTCACACAACGGCCACAAAGCATATTACAGTTACCTCTCTGACCCGGACGCTCGACCTGAGCATGATTGGTACCAATTAGGTTTCTCACAACCGGTCAAGTTCGAGCAAATAACATTTTGTACCGGCGATGTAGTGTGGAATCGAATCAATAATTACTACAGACACGATAACGCCAGAGGCGGCTTTTTTGATGACCTGACCGTGGAAATCCTCCGTGACAGCAGGTATATAGAGCCGGCAAATTTACAGATGGCACCGCCTCTGGACCGCTTCAAAATGTATCAGACAATAAACTTCAGCTTTTCGCCGACAGTCGGTGATGCCATAAGAATAATCGGCACGCCGGGCGGTACTGAGCGTTTCACTACAATAATGGAACTCGAAGCTCAGGGCGATATTGCCCCCGGCCTTTATACCGCTTCGGTACAAATCGCAAACGGCCAACTGCAACGCTCAGATGTCTCTAAGATTACCGTAATATTTAGTGATGATGTTACTATTACCCCTGATGACATTCAACTGTTCGGGATAACCTACGGCACCGTTCTCGACGCAGGCCAGATTGACTTTGCTTATGACGACTTTCTTTTTCAGCTTACCCTGAAATTTGATACTGATAATGATGCCAACTTCACGGATTCGCTTCCCGACGACACTTATCAGTTGATGCTGGACTGCAACTCAATTACTGATGCCGCCGGCCAAACGCTGCTCGACGATGACCCGAACCCCTCAGATGGTTTCTATACGGTGGAATTTCACAGATTATTTGGCGATGCGGATGGCTCGGCTATAGTGAATTTCACCGACTTTTCAATCTTGGCCTTGCATTGGAAAGAAGATCCTGCCGATACGGGCCTCGACTCGAACGCTGATGACCTCCTGAACTTTTTGGACATCCCGCCTTTTGTTGAAAACTGGCTCTCCTCTCTGACCTATTGAAACCCCGGTAGCAACGAGCCGTGGATCACTGCCCGTAATAAGAGCAGTATGTCTTATCGGTTTCCATGACGGTAACGCAGTGCAAAGTCGGATCTCCGAATTTACCGGCCAGCTTGACCCATGCGAAAACCGCGATATTTTCAACAGTTGGATTAGTCTTGCAAAACTCGGCAACGTCCACATTCAGGTTCTTATGGTCCACCAGCTGGACAAACTCGTCATCCACTATTTTTTCGAAATCACCTATACGGAAACTATCCTTGCCTTCCCGCGCCTTTATCGTGACCTCGACAACGTAGTTATGACCGTGGCCGGTAGGATTGGCGCATTTGCCGAAAACCTCGAAATTACGTTCGTCGGAAAACTCATCGTTCCAGAGCTTATGTGTCGCTGCGAACTCGAATTTCTCGCTAAAATAAATCATTTTTTTGTCCTCTGGCTTTATTGTTATCTTCCTGAAGGGATTCAGCTTAAGGCTCATTTGGCTTATCGTTGCTGCTCCGAACTTGTCGGCCAATTGTCCCCGGGCCGACCTTAAAAGTTCCGCTATATCGAAAAGCCCGATATGTTTGCCCTGTCGGTACTTTTCTCGTACTCGTTCGGCAAAAATCGGCACCACATATTCCCGAACTTTCTTGTCTATATCGATTACATTAACGACAAATCCCGTAGCCGGCTCAACGTCCCCGGTAACCTCCACAGACATTTCGAAAAAGATTGATAATCCCTCCCCCGCAGGCTTGGATGCGAATGAATTAAAGCCCGCGCTGTCCTTCGCCAAAAAAGGATTTATCGAAAATCGTACCTGCCTCCCCGCTTTATGCATAGTTCAAAACCATCTACTAATTTGCCAAGTTTGAAGTTTGACTCTTTCTTGTTTTCTTCTTTGTCCCTCTTCGGTTCATTTCTACTTATGCATCAGGCTCATAATCTCGTTTCGGCTTTTCGGGTCCCTCTTGAATATCCCGCGAAGTGCCGATGTCACCATCACCGAACCGGGTTTCTTTATACCCCGGATCGTCATACAGCTATGTGAAGCCTCAAGCACGACCGCAACGCCCTGTGGCTTCAATTTATTCATTATAAAGTCGGCTATCTGGTACGTAAGCCTTTCCTGGGACTGAAGTCGGCGGGCAAAACAGTCCACAATACGGGCCAGCTTGCTGATTCCGAGGATTCTTCCGGATGGCAGATACGCCACATGAGCCTGGCCGATAAAAGGCATAAGATGGTGCTCGCAAATACTGTAAAAAGGTACCTCACGAAGAAGAACGATTTCTTCATAGTTTTCTGTAAATACACTGCGAAGATGCCTTTCAGGCTTTTCATGCATCCCTCCCAGCAGTTCGGCGTACATCCTTGCCACACGCTCCGGTGTCTTCTTGAGTCCCTCACGCTCGATGTCTTCGCCGACCGCCAGCAGGATTTCCCTCACCGCCTTCTCGATCTTTTTGGTCTCTACTCTTTTTTTGCCTTTGTCCTTCATATCCCTGTCTGATTCCTCAATTCATTCCTGTCAGTTCACGCCTAATCTTGACTCACTTTGCCGCCAGGTTCATAAGAAAACTCGTCAATAGCCGTACTCCGAATCCACTTGAGCCTTCTGCCGATGTTTCTGTGCCCTTTTCGAAAATATCTACCCCGGCTATGTCCAGATGAGCCCATTTCCTCTCGCCGACAAACTGCCTCAAAAACGCCGCCGCCGTACACGCTCCGCCCCACTTGCTGCCGATATTTCTTAGATCTGCTATCTTGCTCTTCATCTCTTTTGCGTATTCATCACCGCTCGGCATAGGCCAAACCTTCTCACCACTGTCAACCGCCGCTCGCTGCAGTTGTTTTATCAGCTTCTCATCATTGCCCATCAGACCAGCCATATAGCAGCCAAGCGCAACCTTGCAGGCGCCGGTCAATGTAGCGATATCAATGATAATATCGCAGTTTTCCTTGTCGGCGTAGTGAAGGGCGTCGCACATTACCATCCTGCCCTCGGCGTCGGTATTCAGGACCTCAACCGTTTTTTTGCTGAAAGTCGTAATTATATCACCGGGCCGGTAGCTTGAACCGCCCGGCAGGTTCTCCGCAGAAGGAATCAATCCGAGAACGTGAACGCCCAGTCCCAGTTCCGCAACCGCTTTCATCGTGCATAAAACTGCAATACCGCCGGTTTTATCTAATTTCATTTGGTCCATATTTGGAGCTGGCTTGATGCTTATCCCACCGGAATCGAACGTTATCGCCTTACCGACAAAACCAACCCTGGGTACTTTCGGGCTGACTCGACCGGCTGGCGTATACTCCAGTATTATTAATCTGGGCTTATTTACAGAACCTGACCCAACAGCAAGTATCCCCCCCATCCCTTTGGCAACCAGTTTCTTTTCGTCATAAACCGTACAGCTTAAATTTTTATGCTCACGGGCCAACTTTTTCGCGGCCTTCGCTATTTCAACAGGATTGATAATATTGGCCGGCCGGTTCATCAACGTTCGGGCATAACTTTGCGCCCGCCCGATAATAACGCCGTTATTAACACCCTTACTGAGCTTTTTCGTCTTTGAAGGATCGGATTCAATCACCTCAACGCCGAGCTTCTCCGGCCGCCCATTCTCGTTCTCCGTAACAAATTCGTCATAGCGAAAGCTGCCGAAGTATGTTCCCTCGGCACAGGCCTGTCCCATCTTGCTCGGATCCAGCCGTCCACCAACGGCCCTGTGCAGCGCCAGGCTCATGTTTTTTGCCTTCATTGATACCGCCCTGTTGGCCGCTCTAGCCGCCGTCTTGCGAATAGTATCCGGCGTTGCCTTCTTCCTTTCGCCTAAACCCAACAGAAGCACCCGCTTGGCGCCTATATTCGCGTTGCCGTAAACAATCGCGCTCGTTCCTTCTTTTCCCTCGAAGTCACCTAATTCAATCAATCGCTCGATCGCACCGTCAAGTTTCCTGTTCAACTCTGCGTTAACTTTGTCTAATCCTTTGGCGTCGCTGAAATGACCAACAACAAGCAGGTCTGTCTTGCATTTACTAAAATCTACCGTCCGCGTCTTAAGCCTGACTTCAATAATCTCTTTCATTCTTTTGAGCCCTTTTCTTTTGTTCGTATCCGTGTTGTTATTTTTTACTTTCTCTCTTTTTCGCCCGGAAACGCAGATAGCTTTCGATGAAGCCGCCAATTTCGCCGTCCAGTACCGCGTCAACGTTGCCCGTCTTAAATTCGGTACGATGGTCTTTAACCATCCTGTAAGGCTGCAAAACATAGCTTCGTATCTGGTTTCCCCAGGCAATCTCCCCCTTCTTGCTGTATAGTTTCGCCAGTTCAGCATCCCGCTTCTGCTTTTCCAGCATATATAACTTCGCCGTGAGCATCTTCATTGCCTGTGCCCGGTTTTTATGCTGGCTTCTTTCGTTCTGGCATTGAACCACAATACCAGTCGGTTCGTGAGTAATCCGAACCGCCGAACTTACCTTGTTTACATGTTGCCCCCCTGCACCGCTGGCACGGTAAAAATCGATTCGCAGGTCTTCCTCGTCGATTTCAATGTCAATATCGTCATCGAATTCGGGAATACAATCCACCGCAGCAAAACTCGTATGCCTTCGCTTCTGTGAATCGAACGGGCTTATCCTGACAAGCCGATGAACCCCTGTCTCGCATGACAGCTTCCCAAATGCAAAAGGCCCGCTGACTTGAAGTGTTATAGACCGAATCCCTGCCTCTTCGCCCGGCGTAATAGAGAGTTCACGAAATTTGTACTTGTTCTTTTCAAAGTGCCTGATGTACATCCGAAGCAGCATATTTGCCCAGTCGCAGCTTTCTGTTCCCCCTGCCCCCGCGTGGATACTGAAAAAGCAGTTTTTCATGTCCTCAGGACTGGATAACAGCCCTGCAAGCTCCATTTGCCCGCATTGGTTTACAAGATTTGCCAGGTCATCCTCTAACTGAGCCAGCTCCTCCTCGTCTGATTCGGAGGCGGCCAGGTCGAAAAGCTCCTTTAAATCCTTGACCTCTCGTTGAATTTCTTCGAAAGGTTCGATTACTGATTTTAGCGCGCTTAGTTGGGATACTACGGTTTGAGCTGATTCGGGGTTATCCCAGAATCCCTCACTGGACATCTTCTTTTCCAGCTTTCCGAGGGTCTTTTTCTTATTAGACAAGTCAAAGCCAGTCCCGGATTTTCTCAATCCGGGCCGTTAATGTTTCTATCGACGTTTTTAATTCTACTGCTTCCATTATTCTGTTCCTAAAGATTCAGGTCAAAAGCTATATATATCATATTAGGCTAACAAATGCAATCAACCATTGTGGCATTCAGCCAAATTTGGCAAAGGTCGTAATCTAATAATATCAGGGATTAATCGCAAACTCTAAACGCATTTCTATCTAAAAAATAACACTATTTTCTACCGGCACAAGATGTTTCTTTTTCGCCTTAATCTTTGGCAACTTTAAATTGCAAACTTATCGCCTTAATTATTATTTAGCTGAGCCGTAAAATGTTCGGTTTTTGTTGAAGATGCTGGCATCTTATTTTTGTTCAAAAGTATTTTGGCTCATAAAGGCTTGTAAAAAATAGTTCATTAGAAAAACAAAGTCTGAGACGAACCGATTTTCACTGGCTGCATATTATGAATAATACATAATAATGTTGTAAGTAAGGTATATATCCAACAAACATGACTGTTTTAAGAGGTTGCTCTGCTTATGGAAGTTTTTTTACAATCATTCTTGACCTTTTTACATATATTTTTTATACATGCCAATCACATCTTATTCCTTACTTCTGATTTCCCTGAAGTGTTCCATGTGAAACATTGTGTTACTTTCGTTCTTTTATGCGAGCAATTTTTCAGATGAATATATTACTCGTGGCTGAAATCACTATTTCAATAAATAAATTTCCACCAATTAAAAACAGTATCATATGTTTCAACAGTTTTTTTCTTTTCCCCCTCTGGTGAATAACTTCATCCAAAGATTTAAACCTGTAGAATTATGGTGGAATATTAAAATAGGATTATCAAGAATATATTGTGCACCTGATCTTACCTTATCTCAAAGAAAGAATTTTCTTATTGAGCTGGGTTGATTTAAATATTTAGAAGAATATCTTTTTTGAAAGAAAGTTTGATCTTTGAACGATCAGTTCTTCCGAATTTATTCTTAATAATATCTGAAAGAATGTCTTCAGATTTGCAAAACTTCAATCTATATGTAACTGGATACGGAAAGCGATTTATTTAGTAATTCGTTTCTGTCTATCACAAATTGTTAAAATCTTCCACTAAGATTGAATACATCTTTATATAAGCAGTATCCTTTATATTAGAATATTCTTCGTCAATTGCAACTTTTTCGATGTTTCACGTGAAACTTTTTTTGTAAAAAATCAGTTTTGTTCTTTCAAAGTTGCAGATTTTATAGTAAAAATTCCGATTTAATATTTTGGGGCTTGTATGAAAATATTTTTTGAATAGCTTCACAGCGTAAGTTAATCTTTGGTCTTAGGAAGAAAAAGGCTAAGTAGTTTGTGCATAAGGTCAGCCGTATTATAAAGGAGTATTTATATGGCCATTAGAAAGAAAGAAAAACAAAAACACCTCGGTAGAGGGCTTGAATCATTATTAGGTCCGATAACATCTGTGCGACAGGTATATTCTAATCGCAAAACTCCTGACGAAGCAACTGATGCTAACATCCCGCCTGATAAAGAGTTACGTGAATCTCTTAAGGAAATTAGCATAGATTCAATATCGCCGAATCCTTATCAGGCAAGGACAGTCTGGGACCAGCAGGAACTGGAAGAATTGGCTGAATCGATCAAGGCAAATGGAGTAATTCAGCCGATTATAGTCAGGGCTGCTGCAGGGGGATACGAACTGATTGCTGGTGAACGCAGGTTTCGGGCTTCTAAATTAGCTTCTCTAAAGACAATTCCGGCCTTGGTTCGTCAGGCAACAGACCAGCAATTGCTGGAACTGGCATTAATTGAGAATATTCACAGAACCGACCTTAATCCTATCGAACGCGCAAAGTGTTATCAAAGCTATTTGACAACTTTCTCTCTGACACAGGCAGATGCCGCACAACGTCTCGGAGAAGACCGCTCTGTAATCGCTAACTATATGCGGCTACTTGACTTACCGAGCGAAATCAAGCAAATGCTCGCTAAACGTCAAATAACCATGGGCCACGCACGTGCAATAATTGCCCTACCGACAGATGAAATTAGAAGAAAACTCGCAAATAGAGCAATGGCAGGCAGATTGAGCGTGCGAGAGGTCGAAAGATTGGTAAGAAAGTACATAACAGGCACAGCAGAGCCAAGGAAGACAGAAATTCCAAAACCTGCTCATATAACTGACTTGGAGGGCAAATTATGCACGCAGCTTGGCACTAAGGTAACCATTGAAACACGAAAAAATGGTAACAGAGGCAAGATAATCATCGAATTCCACTCACTAGATGAGTTTGATAGAATCGCGGAAAAAATTGGATTGGAAACAGTAGAGAAGGTATAAATCGAAAAAAGTCAAATTTAGCCTATTTTTATCACATAGTTGAATAATTTTGGTGTATAATTGGTATAAAATAGTAAGATCACCAATAAATACTTTATAGGTCTTTAAAATACAAAACACAGTTTTGGAGGATATCGTGAAACGTTCGATTTTTTCGATTATATTAATTGCTCTTTTGGTGCAAACGGCCGTTCTATTCGGGGGCTCTTCATTCACTGGCGACGAAATAGACTTGAGCAACAATAAAAAAACTGTCTTGAAATCACCCACAAATCACGGTGGTTTTTTCAGCTTCTCTTTCTCGCCGGATGGAAAATTCGTAGCCGGTGGAACGGGAGCAATCAAAGATGTAGAGTCGGGGAAAGTAGTGGGTGGCGGAGAAACAGTGCTTTGGGATGTCTCTTCCGGCAGATTGGTAAGGACACTCGGCAGTCACGGCGAAAGCGTGACATGGGTGGCGTTTTCAAGAGATGGTGCCACGCTGGCCAGTGCCAGTGAGGATAACCGAATGATCAAACTATGGTCCTTACCGAGTGGACAGCTGCAGCAGTCACGAACCTTGCCCATCACTGCGGGTGAGGTAACGAATCTCATATTGAGATCGAACAGTTCGAACATCGTTATCGTCGTGAAGAAGCCGGCGCAAGAAGGTACGCCGAGTGAATACGAAACGCTTGTCTGGGACGCACGGACGGGAAACGTGAAATGGAAACTACCAAGCTCGTATTCATCGATGGTCGCTCTGGCGCCGGATGGTAGCACACTGGCAGCGTATATAGCAATAATTAAAGATCGCAAATATGTTTCCCGGGAAATTCAGATCTTCAACGCACAAACCGGCCAGGTAACGAGCAAGATAGATCCGGGAAGCAACAGCCCAAATGGCGCTCTCGCATTTCTACCTGATGGAAGAACCCTGCTGGGCATGGCAAACAAAGCTATGATTTTCTGGGACATTTCAACGGGTGAGTTGACGAGAACACTGCAAACGCAGTCGGACTCGACATACAAAACGCTGGCCTTTTCATCGGATGGCAAGATGCTGGCCCTGGCGAGTTTCATGGGTGATGCCATTGAAGTATGGGACATAGCCGCGGGTACTCCGAAAGGGACAATCTCGTTCAAGTTTCCGAACACGGTCCGCCATCCCGCCTTTTCGGCCGATTTGTCGAGGGTGGTTTGCTATCAGCGGGGACCGGCGATTCTCGACCTGACGGCGATAGTACCACTGAAAGTGACCACGCCGTCAAGCCCTACAGGTAGGATCGACATACCTTCCCCAACAACGACATCACCCGTATCGACTAACAGTTTGACGGGGCTGAGACCACTTGTTCCACTACAACAAAACGAACAAAAGATACAATATCAGATGAGTTTTAAAGAGGGTGAAAAGTATTATATGCGGTTCGTTACTGAGCAAAAAATTTCTCAGACTATCCTCGGTCAGCAACAGGGCACAGAGCAGACTATCGGCCTTGGCTGCGACTTGGATGTTAAGAGTGTGGAGTCAAATGGAAATGCCTTGGTGAACTATACTTACAGGTGGGCGAACTTAATACAAACAGGAGCTGGGGGCAAGGTAGTATACGATTCATCTGATAAAGGTGCGCCGGTTCCACCTATGGCGCAAGGATTTGACGCGCTTTTAGGTGAGGGTTTTTCTTTGAAAACAACTCCGCAGGGCAGGGTTGAAGAAGTCATCGGTTTACAGGAGCTTCGTGAAAACGTTGGAAAGAAACTCCCGGAAGGGCCAATGAAAGAAGCATTGAAGGTGGGTATAAAGCAATTTATAAACGAGGAAGGTATAAAAGAAATGACCGAAAGCTCAATGGCGATATACCCGGATAAACCTGTGGGTATCGGGGATTCCTGGAAGAGAATGATCACTTTGACTCAAGGCGCTTCAATGACGTTGGAAAATGAGTGGATTTTGAAAGATCGAAAGAATGGGGTCTCATTTATCGACGTTAACTCAAACATAAAATCGAATCCCAATGCGGCGCCTATAACAATGGCTGGCGCGAAGCTAAGCTATGATCTATCAGGAAAACAGAAGGGGCAGATAGAACTCGAAGAGTCAACGGGAAGAATAATCCGCAGCAGGATGAATCAGGATATATCGGGACAGATAAAGGTGGAGGTACCCGGCCAGCAGACGCAGCAGCCACCCATACCCGTGAGGATAAATAGCATAGTGACTTGCGAGATAACTAAGCGAAATGATGTAAAGCCGGTCCTTAATGCCCAAAAAGTTGTAGTTACCGACACAAACGACCCAACTGAAATTATGGACCGAACCAGTGCATTTGAGGGTATGGAAACTGAATTACAAAACATTGAACAGCAAAGCGAAAATGAGATAAACGAGTGGATTAACGGCTTAGAGGGTATCACGCCTGATATCGTAAAAGCAATCTATGAGAGTATCGGAGCAGAGTACGAATTCGTAAAGAAGCAGGCTGACCAAGAAATGGCTAATAAAACAACAACAGTGCTCGATGGTGTGATGTTATACAGAGGTGAGAGGTTCAGCAAAATTGTAGAAAAACTCCAGGAAGAACAAATGCGCCGTGATGTGCTGGAGTCAAGGAGGGGTAGCCGGACACGAAGAAGCACAACACGCAGACGAACAGACACGAGGGATGGCGGCTATGGTAGCTATAATGACGGAAGAAGGTATCAAGGCACAACAAGACGCAGCGGAAGAAGAAGGACGCGGGATGATATGACCACCAGCAGGCCAACGCCGGCAAAAGTTACTATGAAACTTCCATTTACAGATCCGAACACTGTAAAAGCCGAAATCAAAACCTATGAAGGCCTGGACAAAGAATTAAAAACCATAGACAGGTTGGGAATAAGGGAAATGCGAGGTTGGATATCCAAGCAGGGCACCACCACACCAATGCTGGCAAAAGCCGTGTATCAGCAGGTCGCCGAAGAGCTTAATTTTACAAGAAAAATCGCCATTGAAGAAAAAGCCGCAAAAACGTCGGTAGTAATTGATGGACTGCTTGTGAACAGAAATGAGAGATTAGAACAACTCTCCGAGAGAATGGTGGAGGAAAAGAGGAGGTTACGCCTCGAAGAATCCCGCACAAGCAGAACAAGAACCCGGCGATAACAGAATCAGGCCCACTGAAAACCTGCGCGCTAATAACATACCCCGAAAGCATCAGGTAAACCGGGACTTCCCCTTTTCATATTTTTCCTTTATAATCCCTGAACGATTTTAAGAAGGACTGCATTATGGAAAAGCAATTGGCCGGAAAAGTCGCGATAGTAACAGGGGCAAGCCGTGGAATAGGAAAAGCTATTTGTATCGCATTGGCAAAAGAGGCCGCAACGGTTGTCTTGGCCGCGCGAGCGATAGATAAAATGAATGAAACTGCAAAGCTCGTCACGGCAGCCGGCGGAAAAGCACAAATCATCCCCACAGAGCTTACTGATGAGAACTCAATAAAAAACCTCGTCAAGGCAACAGACGAAAGGTTAGGCCGGCTCGACATACTGATAAATAATGCCGGTGTCACTCACTCGGCAAAGCTTCAGGAGACGTTAACGGAAGATTTGGACCGATGTCTTAATATCAATGCACGCGCTCCGTTCATACTTTGCAGGGAGGCACTGCCGCTGCTGAAAAAAGCTGAAGCTGCATACATCATCAACATCGCATCTGTCGTAGGCGTGAAGGCTTATCCACTTCAAAGTGCATATACCGCTTCAAAGCATGCACTCCGCGGAATGACAATGGCCCTGGCCGAGGAAATGCGAGGCACAAATATTCGCGTGCATTTGCTCTGCCCCGGCGGTGTCGATACCGAACTGGTCCAGAATGTCCGACCCGATATAAAAAAGCAGGACCTTATGCAGCCGGAAGAAATCGCTGAATTAGTCTTGTACCTTCTCACTCACAAGGGAAACGCCGTGGTCGATGAACTGCACATTAGAAGGGCGGCCTCAACACCATGGTTTTAAAATCCTTTAATTATTATATTTGAGGATAGTTATGCGCTTTGTTTGTCAACGTGTTTTGCAGGCCAGGGTTGAGGTCAATGAACAAACAGTTGGCCGAATCGATAAAGGCCTGCTCGTTTACCTCAGCGTCGGCAAAGATGACACCATCAAAGACGCTGAGTTCATAGCTGAAAAGCTTGTGAACCTGCGTATCTTCCCTGACGAAGACCGAAAGATGAATCGAAGCCTGCTTGACATCGGCGGTGCGATTCTGCTCGTCAGCAATTTTACCTTGCACGGCGACTGTCGAAAGGGCCGCCGCCCGGGTTTCGACGCTGCCGCCGATCCAAAATTAGCAAATCAGCTCTACGAAAAAGTAGCTGGCCTGATCGCCGGCCAGGGCGTATCTGTCGAGAAGGGCGTCTTCGGTGAATATATGCGAGTCACCAGTACAAACGACGGCCCCGTAACCTTCATCCTCGACAGTTCACGCCTGTTTTAATCTTGTGAGTTAAAATATTATAGGACTCAGCGGTTCTGATTATCAGATACGTCGTGCTCTTTTTGCTGCCTTTTCTCTTCTCCATTGGGCTGTATGTCTCTAAATCGCCTTTTGTCCCTGGCCCTGAAAATAAATAAACTTGTTAAAGCACCGAATACGGCAAGCAGTATTATATTGATAACCCAAAGCGGATAATCGAATCCGAATGAACCATCACCATATAATTCCTTCCACCTTTCCCATCTAAGATTCACTACCACAAATGTAAGCAGGGCAATCACCACCATATCGATTATGACGATACGCCAATATTTAACCGGTTCTCGAAGGCATTTTGTAGTGCTGACAAAAAAAAGGATCAACACCGATATCAGTACAGATAATGCGGTCAACCAGTCTTTTGTTATAAAGGCTATCACAAATATCCAGCATACCGAGCCGAAAATACTCCCGCCGAAAGCCCCGTATACATTCCCCTTCGTTAATTTCATCGGCCGGAATACAGGCTCAATGTATGTGCCCTCCTCTATCTGGATTTGTCGCTGACGGGCATTGCCCCACGCTATAGAAGGTATTAGTAATACAAAAAAGAGACCGAAAAACGGCCAGCAGGCCCATTTGGGAATCACGCCAATCACTGACAATACCAGAGGCACGGCTATCAGCAAAAGAAGTACGAGCCAGCCGATTATCCCCATTATGACCATAAATCTCCTCTCGCGGGCCGATTTCGTATTCTTAATGCTCATCCATGTCCCGAATATCCCCCCCAGCAGTCCAAGCAGCGGCCCAAGAACGGCTCCGGAAATACCGCTCAAAAATGTGGTTTTTACGGCCGGTGCTCCTTTCGCCGCCATGCCTACTGCTGCTGCGGTAGCGGTCTGAGCGGTTAGTGCTGGAAGTGACGCAACAACCGCAACGCTAAACGTCTTGCCCGGACCCGTCTGACCAAGCACATCTGCAACAACCGCTGCTATCTCTGCCTTCAGCAGCTTCCGCCCACGAGAAAGTCGCTGTTTAACAACATCCTCCGACAATCCAAGATCCGTTGCCGTCTGATTTACCGATTGCTTTTGGCGATAAAATAGTACTATCGGCTCACGATACTTCTCTGGAATTCTCTCTAAAGCCCACCAGACGACCTCCTGCTGTTCTTTACTTATCACCTTCTCAACTGGCCCCGGCTCAAAAGATTGAATCTGATTTGCCTCCTTAAGCGGTAAAGCTGTCTCTGTTGCATCTCGCTTCCGCTGCCTGATGGATTTCCTTGCCAAATTACGGGCTATCGTGCTCAGCCACGCTCGAAAACTGCCTAAATCCTTTAGCTGGCCAAGCCCCTTCCATGCCCTTATAAACGTCTCCTGGGCCAGTTCTTCACTCTTACTCAAATTGCCTGTAGTGCTATAGGTAATCCCGCAAATAAGGGCCTGATACTGCTCGACAATGGCCCCAAAGGCCTCTCTGCTCCCCCCCATGCTCGCCTGCAATAATTCGGTCTCGTTCGTTATTTTCTGCATCTATCGAATCCCTAAAATCAGCCTGTATTATAGTCTCATCATAATAGAGTCAGAAACCTAAAAATTGGTGACAAAAATTCCCGTTCATTTTAACCGGTTCCACGCAGCCACTCAGACAGTGGTTGAAATTAACTTGAATTCATGATAAGGTGGGCTTGATTTGTACAGGAGTGTGCCTGAAAAACAGTATTATCGGTACTTTGTTAACTGAAATGGTAAATCCACATCGATTAAGGAAGTGAGAATGAAAAAAGCATATCTTCCCGCAATGCTATTGGTTTGCATAGTTTCGAATTTTTCTTATGCCCGGAGTCTAACTCTTTATATTGAACCGGATCAGGTTGTCGGCGAAATTGACAACAAGATATACGGACATTTCCTCGAACATATCTTCCACTCGGTCAATGGCGGCCTTTGGGGCGAACTAATCTGGAATCGAAGCTTCGAGCAGAACGAGATGGGCCATTGGAATGTTAGCGGAGAGAATATAGCACAGCAGGGAACAGGAACAAACGTTCGGCTCACTTTCGGAGATCAGAACTGGCGGGACTATGAATACACCCTCGAAGCCAAAAAAACCGGCGGACAGGAAGGTTTCCTGGTTCTCTTTCGAGTAAGGAGCGAAGATGATTTCTACTGGTGTAATCTGGGCGGATGGAACAACACCAGACACGCAATCGAACGAGGCAACAAGGGCCGTGGACGCTGGGGAATAGTGGGCTCCACCGTTGAGGGTAAAATCGAAAAGGATAAGTGGTATAAAATTCGAATTCGCTGTGAAGGCCCGAAGTTCAACGTCTGGCTCAACGACGAGCAAGTAATCGACTTCACCGACGGCGCTGTTGCCCACCTCACCGGACGTGTTGGAATCGGCACTTGGGCAACTCAGGCGGTTTTTAGAAATCTCAAGGTAAAGTCACTCGGAGGAGATATTCTGTATGAAGGCATCCCCGAAAATCTGGCCCGTCGCAACACCGCTAAGTTCTGGCAGGCTTACGGCCCCGCTGAGGTTTATCTCGACGGCACCGATCCGCTAAACAGTCGGATTTGTAAGAAGGTTGTAACAGGTAACGAAGGAGGCGGATTGCAGCAGCAAGGCATCTGCATACGCGCCAACAAATCTTATGAGGGTTCTGTTTGGCTAAAGGGTGATGCACCTGGGGGGATGATCGTTCGACTTCTCGGCGAAGACCAACAGAAAACTGAAAAGTCGATAGGCCGCCCCTCGTCGAACTGGCGCCGGTACGAATTCACCCTTAAACCGAAATGGTCGTCTGACAATGCCTCGCTTTGCATTGGCATAAAGGGCAAAGGCCGGTTCTGGATAGACCAGGTCAGTCTTAACCCCGGTTCTTTTAAAAGCAAGGGCGGTTTTCGCCCCGATTTGCTTAAGGCCATCGCAGAATTAAAGCCCCCCGTCATTAGATGGCCGGGTGGCTGCTTCGCTTCATCCTACCAGTGGAAGCAGGGAATCGGCCCACAGCACAAACGCCTGCCTCACCCCCGAGAAATCTGGGATGACCTCGATATTTATAGCTTCGGCACAGACGAGTTCATCAGGATGTGTCGCGCTGTCGGCGCTGAGCCCTTGATTGTCGTAAACATCGGCTCTAAAAGCTGGAACAGTGATGCTGATACACACGACTACACGCAGGATATCCTCGACTGGATCCAGTACTGTAACGGACCCGCCGATTCCAAGTGGGGCAGGATCCGCGCTGCAAACGGCAGCCGTAAGCCGTACAACGTTAAATTCTGGGAAATTGACAACGAAACCTGGCACACACCCGCCGCCCAATACGCCGAAGAAGTCCTCAGGCTCGCCCCATTGATGAAGAAGGCCGATCCTTCTATCAGTCTGATAGCATGTGGCAGCGGTGGAATGGGAAGAAGCAATCGAAACGGTATGCCCTACAACCGCACTGTTGTTGAACGCTGCGCCGACGTGCTTGACTACATTAGCATACATCACTACGAGAATCCGGACAGATTCGCTGATGGCCCGCGAAACTACGAGCAATTCTTCCGTGAGATTGGCGGGATTATCAAATCTTCCGGTAATCCCGAACTGAAAATCTACGTATCCGAGTGGAACGCTCAGAGCACCGACTGGCGCACGGGCCTTTATTGCGGCGGACTGCTAAACGCCTTCGAGCGGTCATCCGATATACTCACAATGGCCGGCCCCGCACTCTTCCTTCGCCACACATCAGCCAAATCCTGGGATAATGCCTTCATAAACTTCGACAATTGCTCCTGGTTCCCGGCTCCCAACTATGTCGTGATGAAATTATGGCGCCAATATTATGCGCCCCTGCGACTGCAACTCACAGGAAAAACAGAGCCGCTAAACGTCGTCGCAACAAAATCGAAAAATGGAAAAACACTCTACTGCAAAGCAGTGAATCCCACCCGGGAACCTGTAGATGTCGTGCTGGATATCAAAGCCGGTTTCAAAATACGAAAGGCCGAGATGCAACTGGTTACTGCTGATTCCTTGAGGACTCGAAATACGCTCGATGAGCCACATCGCATACACCCTGTGCAGGCCAAAGTGAAAACCGACAGAGAATCTCTTCGCTTTAATATGCCCGCCTACTCAGCCGCTGTCGTTTCACTAAGTCGGTAACCTGCTGGAAATATGACTTGACGAATTGCCATGTAATTCGTACACTCATCACTTCGTTTCATTGTTATTTTCAAAAGTTATTATTATGGAAGAAGCTATTGCAAAAGCTGGTGCGCTCATCGAGGCGATGGGATATATCCGCAGCTTTCGCGGCAAAATCGTCGTTGTAAAGCTCGGCGGAAGCGTCCTCGACGATATCCCTCTGCGAAAAAAGCTCCTGACCGATATCGCCTTCATGTCTACGGTCGGAATGCAGCCGATTATCGTCCACGGCGGTGGAAAGGCAATCACAAAGGCGATGGCTGAGGCCGGCCTGGAGCCGGTCTGGGTTCAGGGTCGTAGATATACCGACCAGCGCACACTGGCCATAGCCGAGCATACCCTTGTGCACACAATAAATACCCCCATCTGCGAGACTCTTACTGAGCTGGGCTGTCGCCCGATGGGCCTGCACTCGCTCAGCAGTTGCGTATTGTTTGCAGAGCCCTTAAGGCTGACCAGCGAGGATGGACGAAAGCTTGACCTCGGACTCGTAGGAAGAGTTGTAGATGTAAACGCCGATTTATTAAAGACTCTATGTGCCGATGGTACTATACCGGTAATCGCCTCCGTGGCCAAAGACAGGGCCGGCGGAAAGTTAAATATAAACGCCGACAGTGCTGCCGGCAAGGTCGTCGCGGCCGCTGTGGCTGAAAAGCTCGTCGTTGTAAGTGACACACACGGAATACTGGCCGACCTCCAGGACCCCGATAGCACGATTTCGACCGCCGACGAAAAGCAGGTTAAGGATATGATTAAATCCGGTATAATCGCCGGCGCGATGCTTCCCAAGGTCGATGCCTGTCTGACCGCCCTGGATGCCGGCGTCAAAAAAGCACATATTATCGACGGCCGAATACAGCATTCGCTCCTGCTCGAAATATATACAGACAAAGGAATAGGAACACAAATAATTAAAGAATAACCTATGTTATAGGACGCTCTCCGGCCCGTATCCCGGGCCGCGAGCAACGAGATGTGAATTATGACTACACAGGAAACCATTGAATTGTTTGAAAAATACGTCATTGGCAACTATCCCCGCCTTCCTCGCGTGATAGTAAAGGGCGAGGGCTCTTACATGTTCGATGCCGATGGCAACAAAGTACTGGATATGTTCCCCGGCTGGGCCGTCAGCGGTATAGGCCATTGCCATCCAAAGGTCGTAGAGGCTATCCGCAACCAGGCCGGCCGGCTTCTACACATTGACAATACCCTATACTCCGAGCCTCAGGGCAAACTCGCAAAGCTCTTGAGCGAGCGGGCATTCGGCGGCAAATCCTTTTTCTGCAACAGCGGTGCCGAGGCAAATGAGGCCGCACTGAAACTGGCACGCCTCCACACCCCGCAGCAAAAATATAAATTCATCACCGCCGAGGGCAGCTTCCACGGCCGAACTTTCGCAACGATGACGGCAACCGCTCAGCCCAAGCACCACGAAGGCCTGCTTCCCCTGCTGCCGGGATTTGTTTATGTCCCCTTTAATGATGTTGTCGCCATGGAGGCCGCATTCACCGATGAGGTAGCCGCTGTGATGATTGAGCCAATTCAGGGTGAGGGCGGTATAAACATACCCGACAAAGAATACCTGCAAAAAATACGCCGGCTCTGTGACGAAAATAAAGCGCTTCTGATTTTCGATGAGGTGACAACCGGAGTAGGTAGAACGGGCAAGTGGTTTGCATATCAGCATTTCGATGTCGTCCCGGATATTATGACAATGGCAAAGGCCCTCGGTGGAGGAATGGCCATAGGGGCTATGATGGCAAAAGATGAGGTCGCCGCCTCCCTTGTTCCCGGCAAACACGCCACCACCTTCGGCGGCAACGCCCTGGCGTGTGCCGCGGCCGTCGCGGTAATTGAGGCGATAGAAGAGGAAAAACTGCTACAAAACGCCGCCGAGGTCGGTCGTTATGCAAAAGAAAAACTCGAACTGCTAAAGCAAAAGCATTCCATCATCGACCATGTCCGCAGCGTTGGATTGATGATTGGCGTTCAATTAACAGGACCGGGCTCGGAAATTGTCGATAAATGTTTGGACAATGGTCTGCGAATAAACTGTACACAGGGTACCGTCTTGCGATTCATGCCTCCGATGATTGTTACTAAAGAACAAATTGAGGAAGCAGTCGATATCCTTGATAATGTTTTAACGGAGCAAGCAAAGTGAAAGATTTTCTTACAATAGCTGATTATTCCCCTGAAATGCTCAGGGATTTATTACGAACAAGTGCAAGGCTCAAGAGCCTCTACAGCGTCGGCGGAAATGACTTGTGTCTGACAGGAAAAGTCCTCGCCATGCTCTTCGAAAAGCCCAGCCTGAGAACCAGAATCAGCTTCCAAGTCGCCATGACAGAGCTTGACGGAGGTGCGATCTATGTCAAGCCCGAAGACATCGGCGGCATCGGAAAACGCGAACCGGTAAAGGACATGGCAAGGGTCCTCAGCCGATATGTCGACGGCATCATGGCGCGAACATTCGAGCATTCTAAAATCGTTGAATTGGCTAAATTTGCGACCGTGCCGGTAATCAATGCTCTCACAGACCTGCTCCATCCCTGTCAGGCGATGGCCGATGTACTAACCATGCAGGAGCATTGCGAGGATTTGAAAGGCATAAAAATTGCTTTCGTTGGCGATGGCAACAATGTCGCTCGCTCTTTGGCCTTCGCATCTGCTAAGCTCGGTATGAAAATGGTCATCGCCACTCCGCCCGGCTACCAGCTCGATCCCGAATCGATACAGAAGGCAAATCAAATCGCTCCCGACACCGTCATCCAGACAAACAATCCTGCACAGGCCGTCGCGAAAGCTGATATCATTTATACCGACACCTGGGTCAGCATGGGCCAGGAGGCCGAAAAGCAGAAACGTTGCGCCGACTTTGCCGGTTTTCAGGTAAACGCCAATCTGCTCAAAGCCGCCCCGTCCGATGCAAAAATTATGCACTGCCTGCCGGCTAATCGCGGATTGGAAATAACCGACGATGTCTTCGAGTCTCCAAACTCAATCATCCTTGACCAGTCTGAAAACCGCCTCCACTTCCAGCGGGCATTGCTGAAAAAACTCTTAAGCTAACGGGGATAAACAGGTGATGAAACGTAAAATTCTCGTTGCTACTACCAATCCCGGCAAAGCCGCTGAATTGCAGGAAATGCTCGACCTCGACGTAAACTGGCTTAGCTTGGCCGATTTTCCGGATATTCCGGAAGTCAAAGAGGATGGTACCACTTTCATAGAAAATGCTCGCAAAAAAGCTATCGGCTACGCAAGCACAACCGGCCTATGGACCATCGCAGACGATTCGGGCCTCGTAATCGACGCCCTTGATGGCGCCCCCGGCATAGAATCGGCAAGGTTCTCAGGCGAAAAAAGCCCGGATAGAACACTTATAGACCATAAAAATATCGCAAAAGTCTTAAAACTTTTGAAAGGCGTGCCCACTGAGAAAAGAACGGCAAGATTTGTATGCTCTCTGTGCTTGGTAAGTTCCGTTGAAATCCTCATGGAAAAACAGGGAACACTGGAAGGCCTGATAACCGAGGAGGAAATTGGGGAAAACGGCTTCGGATACGACCCGATCTTCTTTGTTCCGAAATTAAAAAAAACCGTCGCCCAACTGACCCGCGAAGAAAAAAACGCGATCTCGCACCGTGGCAACGCAATACGAAAACTAAAACCTCTGCTCGCTGATCTTCTCACAAACAGCGAAGTCGAGTGTGACAAAACTTCCGAAAACTAATATTAGCAATAGGAGGTATTATGAGTGCTATAAATCGAAGACGTTTCCTCAGAAGTTCTATTGCCGCGGCAACATCTCTGGCTCTTGCTCAAAGCCCCGCACGCTCTGCCGGCCGCAGCCGTCCCAATGTCGTGGTCATCCTTACAGACGACCAGCGATGGGACTGCTTGAGCTGCGAGGGACACCCTTTTCTGAAAACCCCCAACATGGACCGCATCGCCAAAGAA
>JAABXR010000004.1:60382-64626 GCA_011776225.1 Phycisphaerae bacterium | reverse complement strand
CAATGTAAAAATCAAAACTGGATTCCGCATCCCCCGACTACGACATTCGAGGGCAGGCAAGTGCGGAATGACAGCATGGAAGGGATCATGGAGAAGTGAAAAAAGTGCATCATTTCTACCGTAGGCCATATAAATTATTACTTATTATTTATGATTGATTATTGTAAACGAGGCCGGGACGGACGGCGTTTTTATATATGATTAAGGATTATTGATTAATTTTCTCGTGTGCAACAAGCGCCTGAGGCCTAAGGCCCAGAGGCACAAGGAAACTTGCTGCACACACAATCCACTGTTTTCATTTCATCGGCTTGCCGGCAATCGTAAGCCATCTCAACTGGTATTTGGCCAAAGAGGTAGAAACAAGCAATACAAGGATAAATAGGGTCATTAAAATTACTTAGCCGTTTAATGTACTCTTGCTAAGTAACATCATTCCTGCACGTCCTTATTTACGGTGGACTGACGGACGTTCAACTTTTCTTCCAAAATCTCGAGCCTCTTTCTCAACATCTCATTTTCAAGCTTAAGCTCCTTTATGGCCTCAATGGTGACGGCCTCGAGTCCCTCGAGAGTGACCTGCTTGCGGCCCTGATTATCCTCGCTTACCCACTGCGGAAACACCTCTTCAACCTCCTGTGCCACGAGGCCAATGTGGGTTCCCTCGACGGCATTAAGCTCGGCGGGATCCTTCCATTTGAAGGTTCTTCCTTTGAGCCGGGTCAGCCGGTCCAGGGCCCCCTCGAGCGGCTTGATATTCTCCTTGAGCCTGCGATCAGAAATACTGGTCCAGTAAACCCCGGTTGTTTTGGCTGCGCTGCCAATTACATGCAGCGTGTAACTGGGAGTCTTCGTTTCGATCCCGACGTTACCACCGAAATACGATTTACTATTGATTCCATCTGCATATATAGAAAAATTCTCAGTGGCACCGCTTGCGCTAAAACGGCCGGCATAATGCTTTGTACCACCTGTTCCGTTTGCCACGGCATTAACGCCATATGCGATGTCTGAGCTACGACTATTTCTAATTTCGGCGGTTACCAATTCCGTACTATTCCGGACATCCAGCTTTCCTGTAGGAGAGTCATTGCCGATACCAAGTTTGCCGTCATTATCAAGCGTCATTTTTATCGAACCGCTTGTTAACCAATCATAGTTGGCGGAAGTTTTGTTATTAAAAAACCTCCACTTGCCGGGATAACTCGCGTGATTTGAGCCCCATACAATCATTCCTGCATCAGATCCGGTGTTCGTGCCAAAATACAGTCGTTCGGAACCAGTGTTATTGAGATTATGTATCTTCATGCTTACTTCACCGGTTGTATTATCCTCTAAATGAAGCTTAGAAGACGGAGCTGTTGTTCCGATGCCGACATCGCCCAGAAGAAATGAATCGCCCGAAACACGCATATCACCATCTTCATTTACGTACCACAGGTGCCATCCCTTGCCGTTAAAAAGCTCAAAGTACCCAAACGTTGCCGGACTATCTTCGGAATTAATCTTAAACTCAATATCACCGGGACTCTCGATATCAAGTATGAGATAACGTCCTGTAAGAGCAGCAGCCGTGATTTCCCCGTTTACGTCGAGCAGTGAGGCCGGGCTTTTGTTGCCGATGCCGACATTTCCGGTGCTATCTACAAAAATGCCTCGTGTTTGCAGGGCGTATGGCGCAGATGTTATTTGCCGGCGTGGATTCAGGGTAACGAAGGTGCCATTGCTTTCACCCGGTCTCACTAAAATCTCCAGCCATCGGGCATCTCCATTGAACACGTCACTGCCGAAGTCCAATTCCACTGTAAAGTATCCGTCAATTACGTCGAGGTCGTTTACTTCAATCGTACTTGACTGCTGTGTGCCGACGACATTTGCGTCGAAGAGCTTGAATTGGAGGTCATAGAGGCCATCGGCGGGGTAGTTGGCGTCGATAAGCCTTCCCTGATAGGTCCAGGCCATCCCCATTGGCGCCGCATGACTAAGTCCTACCATCCAAGTCATCAAAGCCAGAGCCGAAATCGTCAACATTTTTGTGTTTTTCATTGTTTTTCCCTTTCTAAAATGGTTGTTATTTTACAGTGCACAATGTTTGCACGTGTACCTGTTCGTGAAGTTAAAGGAAAACCGTCTTATAGTGTCAGATTTATCACCCAACCTCATACGTTTCCACATCAGTCTATATTGTACCCATTTCAAGGTGTAAGTCAAGGGGAATTATATGATTTGAGCAGTAGAACAGTTAATCAATAGAGATTATAAGGGAAAAAGTTCTTAGTGAAAGATGTTGAGATAGCTTTTAGTTTGAGGGTATAATTACTGAAAGATATGGTAAGAAGGCATTAGTGTTTGGTACGTAGTTTAAATGTTTGAGGTGGTGTTATGAATTCGAGCAGCCGTAGAGATTTTCTTAAATCAACAGTGTTGGGATTAACATGTAACGGTGTTTTAGCAGGCAATATGGCAAATAGGGCCAAAGCAGATGATACTTCAAAGAACGTAATAAATGAACCGGCTCGATCTTTACCTGTTTTTGCTGAAGCAGATGTTTGTGTTTTGGGAGGAAGTTGCACAGGAGTATTTGCAGCTATTCGTGCCGCACGATTAGGAGCAAAGGTAATTCTGATTGAAAAGCAAAACAGCTTTGGAGGAACAGCGACAAATTCCATGGTCAATGTCTGGCACAGCCTGATGGATACGGAATTCAAACAACAGATAATTGCCGGATTGACAGTTGAGGTGATAGAACGGCTGAAGAAACGAGGGGCGGTAAAGGAAGAGCGTCGAAGCAAAAGTGCGGGATGCAGTTTTAATTCTGATGAGATGAAGATAGAATTAGATGAAATGGTTAAAGAGGCGGGAGTAAAACCCTATTTGCATACATTCTTTTCTATGCCATATGTCAAAGACGGAGAATTAAAAGCCGTGATAGTTGAAAATAAATCAGGAAGAGGGGCAATCAAGGCAAAGATGTTCATAGATGCGACAGGAGATGGTGATTTGTGTTATCGGTTGGGATTGAAGACTTATACCAGTGAATATTTACAGCCGCCAACCACCTGTGCACGGTTTTCAGGCTGGGATTCTGTGGGTGGTAAATTCAATAAATTGTTCCGTGAACATGGCGAGGAATATGATGTGCCATTAGGCTTTGTATGGGGTAGAGGGGTGCCTGGTTCGGATGTATATATGTTGGCGGGAACTCGTGTTTATGGTGTTGATTGCAGTGATGCAGAGCAGTTGACCAAAGCAGAGATTGAGGGAAGACGACAGGTTCGGTCATTCATGGATATGATCCGGAAATACGTGCCGGATAATGAGATTGCTTTGCAGGCACTTCCTTCACAGATAGGGATAAGGGAGACACGACATGTGAAGTGCCAATATCAGATAAAGGGAGAGGATGTTTTGTATGCCAAAAGGTTCGATGATGCAATTGCAAACGGCAGTTATCGAGTCGATATACACCATCAGGAAAAGGCAGGTATAACCTTCAAGTATCTCGATGGAACTCAGTCTTATGACCGTCCCGGGTATCCATCCGTAAAAGGAAGGTGGCGAAAAGAAACAAAGACCAATCCCACATTTTATCAGATTCCATTTCGGTCACTCTTACCAGGTAAATACGGTAATTTAATATTAGCCGGCAGGATGCTGGATGCTGATTTGGTGGCATTTTCTGCGATAAGAGTAATGGTGAATATGAACCAGACGGGAGAAGCAGCTGGTACAGCAGCTTATTTAGCTTTGGAAAGCAATTCTCCAATAACAAAGCTGGCTGTAGGAAAGATTAGGGAGGTGATGGCACGGGGTGGATCAGTCATAATCTAAATAGAGCCTTTTTCATGCAGCAACTCTTTTGGAGTGTGAGGAATCTGCTATGATTTTGCATTTTTTTAGATTACGGCAATAAAATTGAACATTTTTGCGTCTTATATGATATAATACAGTATGTTAAAATTAGACTTTTTAATTTTTTTTGAAAGATTCCATTAGAAAAACAACTTTGTCTAATCCTCATAGATGTTTTTATGCAGCAGAATTTACCCTTCCTTTGAGCGGGGGCCGTGATAATCCGATGCAGACTTGCGGCAATCCTGTCGAGGTGTATTGACCTGAAAGGGGAGATGATTGGGGGGTATTGCAGATGTGGGGTTTTCAAATACCATAAGTCGTAAAGAAACGTCCAAGTATTAATATTTCAAAAGAATCCTCAAGAAGAGGATTCAAAGAGCCTTCTTAAT
>JAABXR010000004.1:59098-60316 GCA_011776225.1 Phycisphaerae bacterium | reverse complement strand
GTGTATAGTTTCGAAATCGGAACGGGTGAGGTATATAATCCTTATGAGATCTCGAATGCAGAGCAGTTAATGCAGATTGGCTCTGATTTGAGTTTAATGAAGAAGAGTTTTATTTTGACAAGCGATATCGATCTGGACCCCAACCTTCCCGGATGCCGGGTTTTTCATAGAGCCGTTATAGCGCATAGCGTGGATAAAGAGCGGGGCAATGAAAGCAATCCTCTCATTGTCAGAGCAGGACGTGTGACTGTTGCCGTCTTCCAGGGAACATTTAATGGTAACGGCCACTCAATTCGGAATATGACAATTGATGCAGCCGGTGGAGAATGTATCGGGCTCTTTGGTTATTTGGGTGATGAAGCAGTTATCAATGACCTAAGTATTGAACATGCCCGTGTGGCGGGTGAGCGACACGTCGGCGTGCTTGCGGGTATTAACAACGGTACTGTTTCTTATTGTAGAAGCTCGGGATCAGTTTCGGGAGAGTATGGGGTGGGTGGCCTGATAGGGACCAGCAGTGGCCGTGTAGCCTGTTGTAAATCCAAAACAAGTATCACCGGTAAGCGGATGGTCGGGGGCTTGACAGGACATGCCCTGTCAAAGTCATCCATCATCGACTGTCAGTCAAAGGGCGATGTGAGCGGGGAAAGTAATGTCGGCGGATTAATCGGGGAGATGCTGCCTGGTACGGTTATTGGCTGCTCGACATCGGGTCATGTAAGCAGTAAGAGTAATGCCGGCGGCCTGGTTGGAGGCGGTCCATATGGGGGAGCTATTGTCAGGTGCCGCTCCTCAGCTGAAATCAGGGGAGTCATTATTGGGGGATTAGTGGGTATAGGACATCGAACTAATATAGCGCACAGCCATGCAACCGGAGTGCTGACAGGCCTCAAACCGACAGGTACAGTGCCGGCTTACATGGCTGGTGTAGGTGGGCTTGTAGGATACTGGAAAGGAGGTAAAGGCAGTATAACATCGTGTTGCTGGGACAGAGAGGCGCATGTTAAGGGTGCTTCAACGGTGGATGAGGCTGTTGCCGGCATGCCCGCTGAAGCTGAGGTGAAGTTGATTTCAACAAAAGGCGCGACTACTTTACAGATGAGAACCGCAAGTGGTCCTGCTGCATGTATGACAAATCTTAGGGTCTCGGAACAGTCGAGAAAAAACAAACTTAGCGGGCGTGATCGAGCAAGCCGTTCCAGAATAAAAACAGGCTAT
>JAABXR010000004.1:51022-59059 GCA_011776225.1 Phycisphaerae bacterium | reverse complement strand
CAGGGCATGGCAGGGGGGGTAAGTAATTTAGAAGTTAGAATGAAGGCTTTTGAGAGGAGGTCATTAATCAGCGGAGTGTGAAGATAGTGATTTCGGGTCTTACGTTGAGTCGTGTTCTTCCGACTCGGCCGAGCCCTCGGTTTACATAGAGCTTTTTACCTTCAACCTCATACATACCGGCGTGAAACCGTCTTTTTTTCCTGTGTGCCCACGGCCGGGCAACCTTAGACCTTGCTTTTCTTCCGTGTGTGTGTCCGCTCACTACGGCGTGCGCATCATAATCGCTGATGTGCTCGACGCCGCGTGGATTATGTATCAGTGCGATGGTGACCTGATCAGGAGGAACGTCGGCGAAGGCCTTTTTCGGGCGGAAATCACCGACCCTCAGGTCACCTAATCCAACAAGCCAAAGCGGATGTCCGTCGATGTGTATAACGGTTGATTCGTTTCGTAAGACAGTGATTCCGCCGACTTCGAGGCCCTGTATGAGCCTGTGGAGCAGTTGCTGCCGCCTTGGGCCCGAGAGGCTGCTTATACCATAATCATGATTGCCCAGGCAGGCATAGGTGCCGAACCTGCTTTCGATGTTGCCGAGCAGGGCGATGACCTTTTTGCGGTACCTGCCTCGGAGATCGTAGGTGATGTAATCTCCCGTTAAGACTACCAAATCGACATCGAGCAGATTAATCCTGTCAATGCAACGACTCAAATACTCCGTGCTCACAGTCCTGCTGTGATGAAGGTCGCTGATGTGTGCTATGCGTGTTCCATGTAATCGGCTATGAGAATTGTGTAAATGCAAATCGACTTCAACGACTTCAAGCCATTCCGGCCCCGTTCCGTGGGCGTCAACGGCCCAACGAGTGCAGAAGCCGAGAGAGCCGAGAGTAAGGCCCTTCAAATAACGGATCCGTTTAATTGAATCGGGATCAGTTGATATTCGTTTAATATATTGGCGCATAATCTATAGTATTGTCTGTTGATTGATAGTATTTGCTATACGCCACAACAAGCGATAGGTTCAAAAATAGAATCGCAAACATAATACAACCTTATTGAATGCGAACACACGTCTGTAATCGAGAATATAGATTGCTTTGCTTCAAATTTTGTATTTGGTTTTTTTCAATATTGAAGGTATTTTACAAAAAAAAGCGGTATATTACAAGCGAAATCGAACATATTAGCGTGAAAAAAGGGATTTGAAAAATTTTTTGTGATTTTATTTGACATTGCATAGTATGTATGGCATAATAAGCATAACAAGATATGGGATAAATTTGTTAATTTGCACTATAAATGAGTTGTTAGAAAGGAGCTTTTAATGAAATTTGAAAGTCAGTTATTGAAGGGCGTAGCGCCGGTTGTTGTTCTTGAGATACTCTCTCGTGGGCAAATGTATGGTTATGAGTTGAGCAGGGCCATCGAAGAACGGAGTGGTGATATCCTTTCGCTTGGTAAAGGTACACTTTACCCTCTGCTTTACAATCTCGAAGCCAAAAAACTGGTTGAGGCCAAGTGGGAAGATACAGATTCAGGCAGAAAGCGGCGGTATTACTCGATCACCAGCGAGGGCAAAGGGCAGTTGGCCAAGCAAAAGGCGCAGCTTGTGGAACTGTACACCGGGCTCAATCATATCTTCAGCGGTGCGTTTGCGCCGGTTTAGAAGCAGAAGAACGACAGAGAACGCAAAGAGCGCGGATAAAAGTAAATTATTAGAGCAACTCCGCGAAGTCAGCGGTCTCTGTAGCAGAAATAAAATTTAAGAACGGTTTTCTGTATGATGGACAAAGGAAATAAGAAAAGCGATTTACGAGACCTTCCCAACAATGCTGCCGAGTTTATTAAGAATGTAATTCAAAAAATGCGCTATCGTAAGAAAGTCCGGCAGGATGTTCATGCTGAATTAACGGCGCATTTTGAGGATGAGCTTCAAGATTGTAAAACAGATGAGGAAAGAGAACAGAAGGCCCGGCAGATTATCACCGGCTTTGGGGATGTAAAACTGCTTGCGATTCTGTTGCGTCGGGCCAAGAAACGCTGCCGGCCACTCTGGCGCAAAGCCCTCGTGCGAAGTTTTCAGGCCGTTGGAATAGTTATCTTATATATTCTGATATGTTCGGCTCCGCTGGTCATCGGCAGAGCGAATGTCAGCGTCAACTATATCGACTGGCTAAACGAGCAGGTCCGTGCGGGCAGGGCAGAGTCACAAAATGCGTATCCATATTACAAACAAGCTGTTGAGTCTTCTGTGAAAATATCGGACTGGTTAAAATGTACTTGTAATTTGGTGAAATGGCCCGCTGATTTTAACAATGTAGAAATGCAAGCGTTGCTCAAATTTCTTGAGGATAATAAAGAAGCTTTTGCACTGGTAAGAGAGGGCGTAGAAAAGCCTTATTATTGGGCTACATATCAGGCCAGGCAGCCTGATTTGATGAAGAGCGATATGATGGTGAATGTGATGAAATTGCTTCCGGATTTCAGGCAATTAGCCTACGCATTTACGTGGCGCATTTTATATAAAGAATACAAAGTAGACGTTGATGGCGCGTTGAATGATTGCCTGGTTCTGCAAAAGTTCGGGAGTCATTTGCAGGGTAACGGCTTGTTAATCGAACAATTATTAGGTATTGCCATTGAGGCTCGTTCTCACAGAACGATGTTTATGATCTTAGAAAAGACAGATGTCCCGGTCAATACGCTAAAAGATATTCAGGAACGACTACATGATGAATTTGGCAGGGACCACGACATTATCAATTTGGAGGGGGAAAAGGCCTTTTTATACGATTACATCCAGCGGTCATTTACAGACGACGGCAGGGGGGGCGGACGGATGCTGGTAAAAGGAGTACCCCTTGCCGTCGGCGACTGGAAAAGCGGCCTATGGAGATTTGTCACTTTGAGTTATCCCGACCGCAGAGAGGTTACTGCAAAGGTTGACCAGTATTATCGAGTTGCTGAGCAGGCATTTGATGAAACGCCGTGGCATGCAGGTCAGGAGGATGAATCGGAGAAATATATGAAAATAGCCGGTGATTCTTTCCTATTGAGAATCACAGCGCCGGCACATGGCAGGATTGTTCAGCTTGAGTGGCGGGTGAAAACGATACGTTTGGGCTTGTTGACGGTGCTGGCACTGGAGCGATATGAGAAGGACAAGGGTGAGTATCCTGAGAATTTGTCCACGCTTGTTGAACTCGGATATTTGAAAGAGATACCGGACGATCCTTATAGTGACGGACCACTGGTTTATAAGAAAACAGATAAGGATTTTATCCTGTATAGTTTTGGAGAAAATTTAATCGATGACGGAGGTCAGGTTGCTCGCCGAGATGATGGCAGTGTTAAGCAGTGGGCAAGTGAAGGCGACTGGGTCTTCCGGCCTGTGTCCGAATTGCAGGTAACGCAATAACGATAGGAGATATACATATGGAAAGGAAAAACGAGACAGAAGGAAAATATAGCATGCTACCTGTTTCTGTTACCGGCTTTATTAAACTTATCATCAAAAAGATGCGCTACCGTAAAAAGGTAGGCGAGGAAGTAGAGGCCGAATTAGCCACTCATTTTGAAGATGAGCTGAAAGGGTGCAAAGCCGACTCTGAGAGAGAACAGAAAGCTCAACAGCTTGTCACAGAGTTCGGTGACGTGAAGATGCTGGCAATTCTGTTACGTCGTGCCAAGAAGCGCTGCCGGCCGCTTTGGCGAACTGTAGTAGCACGGGCATTTCAAGCGGTCGGTGTGTTGTTCATTTGTCTTGTCCTTTATATTGTCTGGTTTCTGACGGGCAAGCCGGTTGTTACGAGAGATTATATTGCCGAGTTTAACCTCATGGTTCGACCGGTGGCCGACGAATCCCTGAACGCAGCGATTTTGTATAACAAAGCCATCGAAGTATTTGAAGAGCTTCCGGAAGATATCTCTAAGGCATTGGGGAAAAGATATTATGAAGCGACTCAAGAAGATAAGCAGCTTATGGGAAAGTGGCTGACTGACAATGACGAAGTGCTTGAGCTTGTTACTGCCGGTACGAAGAGGCCCTATTACTGGCAGCATTACGAAGGCGAGGAAATGCTCTCCGTGCTTTTGCCCTGGTTTGCCGGGTATCGGAAACTGGCTTTTTCATTGCGTTGGCGGTCACGGCTTCATGCCGAAAATGGCCGATATGAAGAGGCTTTTAGCGATATCAAGACGTGTTATCTTTTCGGCCGGCATATAAAAGGAACCAAGCTTGTTCTTATTGAACAGCTTGTAGGAATTGCCATCGAAGCGATAGCGGTTGAGAATCTGCGGGATATTCTAAGTGAGCACCAGATAGATGCAACAGTACTGGCAAAAGTACAGAAAGACTTTGAACAGATTTTGGCCAGCGAAGATTTTACCATGAGTTTTGAAGGTGAAAAGATGTTTGTATACGATGAGATACAGCGGTGCTTCACTGAAGACCGGTTTGGCGGCGGTCATCTTTATCTTTCCCGGATAGGAGAGATCGATTCTTTTGACGATGAGTCGGAGACGACGACTATGGATATCATTCTCGATACGTTATCTTCTCCTGAAGGTTGGGGCAGGGCCGTAAATGTTTTATTCTTTCATCCCAATAAAGAGGAAACGCGTGAGGCGGCCGACCGGTTTTATGCCTTCTGTGAATCATTTGCCCAAAAGACACCCGCCCAAATCAAGGCCGAAGGATTAGGCATAGAAAAAGAAACCATGAAAATTGTCGGAGACAACTTATTTTTGTCTATTCTGACACCCGCTCTTGAAAGGGCGGCTGAAATAGGGCATCGACACAGGACCAATGTAGAAGCAACCATTTCCATCCTTGCGCTACAGCGGTACAAGGCCGATAAGGGTTCTTTCCCGGACGATTTGCAGGAACTGGTAACCGCCGATTATCTCAGACAGTTGCCAGTCGACGTGTTTAGTGGTAGGCTATTAGTTTATAGAAAAACAGACGAGAGTTTTATTCTCTATAGTATCGGCAACAATTTCAAGGATGACGGCGGCAAACCGGAAGTTGACAGCGAAGGCCGACCAAAGTTGTGGGATTATGACGGAGACGCTGTCTTCTGGCCCGTGCCGAAATACGAAGCACAATAATGTGTTACCAATAGATGAACAAGCAGAACCGAATAGAAAAACAATTTTGTGATCTGACGGGTTTTGCATCGGAATACATCAAGCTCGCAATCACGAAAATACACTTTCGCAGAGGGACGAGAAGACCGGAATTACTGCGGGGATTTAGTTTAATAGAGCTTCTGGTCGTGATTTCCATAATTTTTTTGTTAGCTTCGATATCGATTCCGACACTGCAACGTGCCAGGCACCAGGCCAGGGCAGTCGTATGCCAGTCGAACCTTAGACAGTGGGGTTTTGCCCTTTCGCTTTATATAGATGATTACAACGGCAAACTTTGGCCTCCCCATGAACCGCTCACGGGCGAGCGATACTGGTGGTTTAGAAAACTGCGGCCTTACTTTGGTCGGTACGGTCAAAGTGAAAACCTGCTCTTGTGTCCAATGTCCACAAAATCCTTGTGGTCTTATTATGAGATTCAGAGTGCGGGCGAAGTCTGGGGAACCATTTGTGGCGACAAGTACTCAGCCTGGAGCTTCTGGTCCGATGCGGAATCCGGCGGTGAGCCAACGCACATCGGCAGCTATGGCTATAATCATTTCCTTAAGGCTGAACCGAGCCCTCGCAACCGGCCTCCTTTCTACGCCTTTTCCAGTCAGTGGTACTGGGGCAGTTGGAATGTTAAGAAGCCAGGCGCTGTGCCGGTGCTGTCCGGTAGTGCATGGCCGGAGACAGCTCATGGGTGGCCGGAACTTCCGCCTGATAGATGGGACGGATGTGTCAACCGACACGATGGTTTCGTGAATAGCCTGTTTATGGATTGGTCGGTCAGAAAGGTCGGACTCAAGGAGTTGTGGACGTTGAAGTGGCATCGCGAGTTTGACACGGCGGGTCCCTGGACCAAGGCCGGCGGCGTCAGGCCGGAAGACTGGCCCAAATGGATGAGAAGATTCAAAGATTACTGAAAGCGAGTTTACAGGCTGGAAGGTTAAGCCAGAGCATAATAGCTACGTTGGTTGTGCTCTTATCACCGGCGCCTACGAAAATAGATAACCACGGCAGAATGTTACGCGGAAGATATTTAGTTAACAATTCTTTTGCGTGTCCGTCCTTTTTATGCCGAGGGCCGAGCACAGACTAAAATGACCGGGTATGGAAGAAGCGTAGCGACATGTGTGAGGATGACATTCGAGCATTGTCAGAGAACTGTCACTGTGTCTATGATTGTTGCTGAGAAAGGAAGAGCAAATGATACATTTAGCGTGGATTGCGGTGGCTGTCTTTGGATTGGCCCGGGGACCGAGCGTTGATGATATTGGGGCCGCGCGGGCGAAAGAGTACGAGATCCTTCTTTCGCAGGGTTTCAGGGTGTTTTGTCACTACAGTAACCAGCTTCACCACGATGATCCTGAAATTGTCGGGAAGCTTTTTCCCGATGATAGCCAACCCTGGATATGTCTTTTTATTGATGCGATTGGGTTGGGCAGTGTCGGCCAAAACAGAGACTCGTGGCTTCGCGGAAATTGTCCTGCGTCATTTCGGATTGATAAGGCTTTGGGTACAGGTCAGTACCGGATAGCAGGGATGGAGATTATCGAAGGGAACAGGCGATGTATCGTCCTCGAACGTGATGGATTAGATAAACTCTGGCTCGATGAGGAACGCGGGTACGCAGTGGTCCGTCGAGAGTGGCGGTGGGATTTTGACAAACCATTGTGGGTGCGAATCCGAAACGCCGACATTCGCGCGGGGCCCGACGGAGTCTGGCTGCCAAGAGACGTCCGGATAGATTACTTTGGGACACCTGAGAACGACCCAAACATTCTGTGCGTGACGATTCGAGCTTCGGTCGGGAAGATTGAGTTCGCCCCGAATACAGATTATATGCCATCTTATCATGGCCATGGCGGCTTAATCACATATAAGCGTGACCATCTAAGCTTTAGCGTCCCCTCCAGTGAGAACAACTTTGAGCAAACTGCTTCGGTCGACAGGAAGCCTGTTCGCAGCCGGTTGGTGTTGTATATAACGATTGCCGGAGGTCTTGTAGTATTAGTTGTGTTCGTTGGAATAGTCTTTTACCGCCGGCTCATAGACTTTGGGAAATTTCCGCGTGGCTTCATTTATCTTGGCTTAGCCGCAGTGTTTCTTCCCTTTTCTAACGGCCGGTGGCCGGTGGCTTTAGCCGCATGGCTGGCTCCGGTGTTCCTCGTACGTTTTCTGCGAACTCAACGGCTTCTTCCGGGCCTGATTTTGGGCGGTCTGGTGTTTACGGCTGCTTCTTTCATACACTGGTGGGAGATACTTCCACTTAGCGGATGGCGATATTTTGCTTTTACCGGCCTTCTTGTACAAGGACTGTACCTGATATACGTGATTGACAGGCTGGTTTCTCCCAGACTTGACGGATTTAAAGCAACTTTCGTTTTGCCCGCGGCCTGGGTGAGTCTCGAATATTTTGCCCTGTATGTGTCACCATACGGCAGTTGGGGGTCGGTGGCTTATACTCAGTTCGGTTTTCTCTCTCTCTGGCAGATAATCAGTGTTACCGGAACGGCTGGGATTGCGTTTGTCGTGGGCTGGTTTGCTGCCGTTGTGAACTATTCATGGGAGCAGGGATTGCTTTCGCGAAAGTCAATCATTGCGATGGTCACCTATGCGTCGGTGTTTGTCGCGATAGTCGGTGCCGGTCAGGTGCGTATGCGGTTCTTTTCGCCGGAGCAGCCAACTGTTCGCGTTGCCTCAATTACTCCCACGGATCACCAGAGGAAGGAGTATATGTTCAAACAGTCCAGACGCGAGGCAGAGGCGGGTGCCAGGATTGTCTTATGGCCTGAAGCTTGTGTCTCTGTGCGAAGGGGGGAGCAGGAAAAGTTCTTCGAGCGTGCAAGTAAACTTGCAAAGGAGAACCGGATCTACCTGGGAATGGGTTTGCTGGCATCCGGTGAC
>JAABXR010000004.1:0-51002 GCA_011776225.1 Phycisphaerae bacterium | reverse complement strand
GGCCTGGAAGACGAGTGGTATTTTCCAGCACTGCGGAAAGTGGATCCGCTGCCCGTGATCGATACACCGTATGGTCTAATCACGGGGCCTATTTGCTTCGAGGGCAATTTTCCATGGTATGTGCGTCAGCCGGGTAAATCAGATGTGGATATCATTCTGTCACCAAGTTATGACTGGCAAGCAATGTCACCATGGCATACGTACATAGCCTGTACCCGTGCGCTTGAACTTGGGGCCTCTATGGTACGTCACGCCAATGAGGGGCTTTCAATGGCCGTGGACTATCAGGGCAGAGTACTGGCAACGATGGACCATTTTACAACACCTAACGGCCAGCGCATAATGGTCTCACAAGTGCCCATTCGTGGGGTTAGCACGTTCTATGGCCAATATGGAGACATTCTGNNTTGATTGCCTGGTCTCTGAAGAAAAGCCGTACACCGGGCGTATAAGATGGACGGCGTCTTTCAGCCAATAAACCAAGGCAATTGTTGCATTTTATATAAGCACGTCGGTGAACTCTCAAAGTTCCGTTTGACATTTTTCACTTTTCATACAATAATGTGCCGGCCTGGATGTAGATTTTACAGCATGCCGTAAGGTGCTGTGTAATAGATGATTAACCGCAATTTTTTGCAGGAGGTAGTTATGAATAAAAGACGATGCCCTTTGCACTGTGATTCTCACCATAAACTCAATCGGCGTGATTTTCTGCACGGTTCGGCACTCTTACTTGCCGGTTCGTCGGTGTTTGGCGGCTGTGCTTCAATGTCGGGGAGTAAAACAGCAGTCGAGCCGATACGTCCGTGCGGTCCGGCCTCGAAGTATGTGCCGACTATCAAGGCGGCGTTCGTTCGCCGAAAAGAAGATTATGGGATGCTGTGGCCCGGAGCGGTCTACGACGGCAAGAGCACACGACGGATGTATACAAAAGAATTGAAAGAGACGGCCAAGGCGCTCGGTGTTAAATTGGAGCTGCGGCCGGAACCTATATACAGTGCCGCCGAGGCCGACGGTTGGTGTGCCGAGGCAAAAGCTACCCGGCCTGACGGTCTTGTTGTAATGGTCCACGACCGTCAGAGGCATTCGTGGCCCACAGCTCGCAAGGCTGTTGAGACAGGTATCCCGACCGTCATTTTTTCGCCGCTGGGGACATCGTTTACGACCAATACCATCCATCTGGCCGACAAACCGGGCTGTGTGATCTATTCGACGGACGATTTCAGTCAGGCCGCGTTTGGGATGAAGATGCTCAAGGCCGGAGCGAAGATGCGCAACACCCGCTGTGTGGTACTCAGGGGCAATAAACGATACGACACATCAATGGAGGATTTGGGTATTGCGTTGCATTATGTCCCTGCCAAGGAATTTCTGGATGAATATCGCAGTACGCCCGATACCGATGAGATTTTAGCGATGGCGGACGAATATATGCGACTGGCTCGCCGGCGCAGAGGCGCGACCCGGCAGGATGTTATAAACGGCATCAAAAGCTACATAGTAGCGGGAAATATTCTGAAACGAGAAGAATGTGACGCAATTACCATGGATTGCCTTGGGGCCCTAGGCCGAACAAAGGTCAGCCTGCCTTGCATCGCCTGGTCGCGGATGAATGATGATGGAATCCCGGCAGCCTGCGAGGCGGACTTAGGTGCAGTTGCGGCGCACACGATTGTTCAGTATCTATTCGACCGGCCCGGTTTCGAGCAGGATCCTGTGGCTGATACTTTGCACGATGCGGTAATCGGTGCGCACTGTTCGTGCCCGACACGTTTGAACGGATTCGACAAGCCGCCGGAGCCTTTTGATATTGTACATCACCACGGCAACAGGGACGCTGTTCCCCGCACTCTCTGGCGAAAGGGCCAGCGGGTCACGAGTCTTGATGTATTCGGCGGGGATGAAAAGCAACAACGCAAGACAAAGCTATTATTCTCTGTTGGTACCGTTATGGACAACATCGACGTGCCGCCGGCGGGTGGATGCGTGGTATCGGTCAGGGTAAAATTCGATGGCGGATATCCTGTATTGAGCTTCCCGGGCTTTCATCAGATATTCTTTTATGGAGATTACAAACAGCAGCTAACAGATTTCTGCCGGCTTTTTGACTTCGAGGCTGAAGTCGCCTGAATATATATCCGACCGCTATGAGTTGTTCCGCCTGATGGTATTTGATTTTATGCACAAAATCATGTATAATTGCAGTTGGGCAATAAGTCACGGGAGTCATAAAAGGGACTTTAGTGAAGTTAAAGTTTCACAACGAAATCAGGAAGCACTTCTTAGTTTTAGCTGCATTGTTTTTAGTCATCACCGGATCACCTTTGGAAGCTTTTGGAGCCAAGCCTGCATTCAAGTCATACAACCTTGAATCAAAATATGAGGATGTCCGATTTTTTGATTTCAGTGGTGACCGTCTTGATGATATTCTTATAATCAACGAGCCAAACCTTGTTTTCTTTTTTCAGGACTCGGTGCGTGGTTTTGCCGGGAAGCCCGACCTGGTCTACTCACTTGATGATAAGCCGTCGGTTATTTGGCCGGTAAAGTTAGGGAACAATCCTGGTCAGAATATTCTCGTTATGACCAATGACGGTGTGTCGAAACTGGCTTATGTCGACGAGGACAAGCCTCCCGTCCTTAGTAAAATCATCAACCAGCGGACGATTATCCCTGAGAAGTGTGAAAGTTCTCCGGTCGTCTTTTGTACAATGTCAGCCAGGACCGCAAAGGATCATCCTCTGATATTTGTTCCAACAGAGAAAGATTTGAAAATCTGGAGATATGACAAAGAATGGCGTTATGAATATTCGTTGCCGGGTATGCCCGAGACTCGGATTTGGGGGCTGTATAAAGCAGCCGGGTATACCAAGCAATACTGGCTGAATATGAAGATCGGTGATTTGAACAGTGACGGATTGGATGACCTTGTCATATGCGAAGAAAATAAAGGAAATACTTTATTTAAAGTCTACCCTCAGTCAAAAGAAGGCACTTTTGCCACGAAGCCATCACAAACCTTCGAAGATGAGTGGGATTGGCGGACCTGGATTTGTCTGAAGGATATTAACAAGGACGGTAAGGTCGATGTTATTAAGAACAAGTGGCTGCAGGAACCCTGGTTTATTCCCGGGACATATTCAGGGAAGGTTTTGGTGCAAATTTTCATGTCGGATTCAGGGGGAAATATACCTAAACAGGCCGTCTTTACATTTCGGAAAAGTGACTGGATTTCTTCAATGCCGATTGTTGATGTAGATGGGGACGGTTTTATGGATTTGGTCCTGGGGTATGGTCTGTTTGACAGCCGGGATGGGGTGAAGAGATCTTTGACGGCAAAAAAGCTCGATCATAACCTTCGGGTACATTTTTATCACAGCAAGGGTTTTAGCCAAAGGCCTGATTTTCAAAAAGATATAACTATTGACCTTGGCCATTTCGGGATGCATTTGACGTGGTCTCGAAGACACTACCTGCAGAAGTCAATATGCGTTGATGGAGATTTTGACGGCGACGGCGAGAATGATTTACTTGTTAAGGACCAGAAAGACAAGGCTTCGGTGTACCTGTTTATTTCAAGGAAAAAGGGATTCGGCAAGAAAGCTAATATCCAGTTTAAAGATATAAAGCGTGTAGAACAGTTTATTGCGGACGACCTTAACGAAGACGGCATCAGCGACCTGATAGTTACAGGTTCAAGGAAGGATGTGATTAAGGTTTTTCTCAGCAGGAAATAGTAATGAAACATTGGATTGGGAAAACCTGTTTTTTGTTTTTGCTTGTCGGTATTGTTTGTGCTGAGAGTGTGCCTTCTTTTCAGAGACAAGTTATTCAGGTGCCGATGAGTTCACCAGTCTGGGTACAGGCATCGTGGAAAGATATTAACGGAGACGGGCTTTTAGACCTTCTGGCACTTGTCCAAATAGATAACAAGGCATTTATATACATTCAGGAGGGCTCCGGTTTTCCTCTATCGCCGACCCAGAGTGTAGAGTTACCCGAAGGTACGGCGTGGATTAGTTTATATGATGTCAACGAACATCCCGGCAAGGAAATGCTCATTTCAACTTCACGAGGACTAGTTTACTATCGTCAGAATAATGGTGTTTTTGAAATACAGCCGGAACAACTTATTGAGGCCAGGCAGGTCTTTTTAAATGAATCCCGGCCGATTTTTATCGACCCGAATAAACGCCCGGAAGACTTGAAAAATGCCATACCGGTTGTTTTCTCCGACCATACTATGATTTTTAACATCGATGAAAACTATCGACTCAATCCAGGGGAAAAAGTTCAACATCAATTCAAAAGCTCAATGAAGAAATTTAATTGGAACAGTTGGAGTGTCGGGGGGAGAGAATCCGACCAGATTCGTATAAGGATACTGGCGCGGGGTGAATTCGAAGATGACGATTTAAAAAAACCAGAAGAGGACAATGAATATATAAGAAATATGGTCGAGAGGATAAAAGAAAAGGAAATGCAGGCATGTTCTGCCGTCAGAGAGGACATAAACGGGGACGGTGTTGAAGATGTTATATTAGTGCATCTTGTTCAGGATGTAGATGTTAGGACGAACTTTGCGATATTTTTCGGACAAAAAGCCGGGAAGCTTGCAAAGAAACCCGACCAGGTTCTCAGGTGCCGTGGAATGCCTGTTTGGGGGGATTATCCCGGTCCATCATTTTTTTCGCCTTTTTTTGATATTAACAAGGACGGGTATCCGGAGATAGTGATGATAGAGTTGAAGGAGCGGCTTATCTCGATCAGTAGTCTGGTTGAAGCCATCGTTTCAAAAGGGCTGGATTGGGTCCTTACAGTAAGACAATTCAAAGAAGGAAAAGGATATTCAAACGTGGCTGATTTTAAGATGGACATTACTACTATGCTGCCCGTATCCGAGGAGTTTGCAGATTCAATCAATCTTGAGGGTGACTTTAACGCCGACGGCCGGCCGGACCTTATAATCAGACGTGACCGGGCTCTATGTGACATATACCTTAGTTCACTTTCCAACGGTTTTTATGAACGTGAATCCAAACTGCAACTCGATGTGTTGCCGGGAGGTCGATTGTTTGTGGAGGATTTTAATAGTGATGGCATATCTGATATTTACGTGATAGATTATGAGAAAGGCAAGATTGCCGTGTACTTGTCTGAATCTCCTTAAAAGAAAGGACGTTTTGTATTGAGTATCAATAATGATGCTGCTCTTCGTTTGGATGACATGTGCAAATCCTACGGCAGGATACGGGCGGTAGACCATTTGTCTTTGGAAGTGCTGGCGGGGGAGATGGCGGGATTCCTTGGTCCTAACGGGGCCGGCAAGAGCACAACTCTTTATATGACTTCCAGACTTGTTCATCCCACAGGCGGGGAGATTGAGATATTCGGCCGAAACGTGTGGAGTGATTTTAAAAGTGCCATCCAGTATGTCGGAACTATGGTGGAAACACCCTCCTTTTATGAGTATCTTTCCGCCCGTAAGAATCTGGAACTGATGGGCAGGCTGCGAGGTGATGTCAGCGATAGTGAAATCAGTGAAAATCTCGAACGGATTGGACTTTCTGACAGGCAAAATGACAAGGTGTCCACATATTCGCATGGTATGAAACAACGGCTTGGTCTTGGCATGACGCTGCTGGGGCGGCCGAGGTTGCTGGTCCTCGATGAGCCGACGAATGGTATGGATCCGGAGGGTACGCGGGAAATTCTTAGTTTCCTTCAGGAAAAGGTAAGGGACGAGGGATTGACGGTTTTTATTTCCAGCCACCTGCTCTATGAAGTCGAGGAATATTGTGACAGAGTTTTCGTAATCAATCACGGTCGTCTTATTTCTTCAGGGAAGGTACAGGAAATCCTTGCCCCACACGAAAATGTTGTACTCGTTAGTTTCGGCGGCAAACTTCCCGACACAGGGGCCCTCATAAAAGAGGAAGGAATTGAGCATATAGAGAATTTGCCGGGCGGGGTGTTTGAGATTACTTTGGCAAATCGAGATTCCGCCTGGCTTAATGATTTTCTGTTGAAGAGGGATTATAAAGTCTCCTCTCTTACGCCCAGGCGAAAAACGCTGAAGGAATTTTTCCTCTCGATAACAGGGGGGAAAGAATGAGTAATATGGTAATACCTCTTCTGCGTAATGAGATTGCCAAGGCGGTGCGCACGAAACTGCCTTACTTTGGCTTTTTAGTAATATCCATACTTTGCGTTCTGATTTTCATTGTTACAGGATCGATTCTGGACAGTGAAAACCTGAACGCGTGGGGATATACGAGTTTGTCAATGCAGTTGATATTTACGGATATCGGTCTGATTTTTATCGCAGTATTTGCGTCAATGCTTATTGCTGAGGAAACCGCCTTTGGCACAGCTCGGGTGGTTTTGTCTTGTCCTGTGCTGCGATGGGAATTTTACGCCGCGAAGGTGTTGACCGGTTTGCTTTACGCGGCGGCCATGTCTGTCATTTCACTGATAGTTTCCACCTGCCTGGGTTCCTGGAACTATGAATTCGGCGACGTGGCCGACTCTATGGGAATGATATATTCCAATAAAGAGGTGCTTGTGAATTTTCTCATGGCGTTTTTTCTGAGCTGGATTCCGCTGGCCGCCCTTGTAATGTACGGCATTTTCATTTCCACAATCGTAAGGAGATCGGGGCAGGCTGTTGCGGTGACGATAGGGACAATTTACCTGATTGATTTTACGAAACACATAGTCGGAATCGACTCCTACATATTTACAAAGTATATCGGATTTTCCTGGCAGGTATTTAACCAGGTCACCCAGGGTGTTGACTATCAGTGGAGGCCCCAGGTCTGGTACATGATCGCCATGTCACTGGTTTATTGCTTTGTACTGTTTGCAGCGGGCCTGGCTATCTTTTCGAGACGTGACATAAACGGATGATAAACGTCCCCGGACTCATGGCCCATGAGTTTAGGGTTGGCCGCTTCCCTTCATACCTTATCGTCTTTGTACCTGTCTCTAAACATCAAGTGGGGTAGGGGAGCGGTGTGGTTTTATAGCTTTTCTGTAAATAAAAGCCGAGCAAGCTGACTTTTTTGCTTGCTCGGATTAATTGTTATTAAAAGTAGTCTGCGGCAGGTTTCGAATCAGTAGTTTGAAGAGCGCTGTGCTTTTCGCATTCTCCGGCGGTTTTTTTCCGAAGGTTTCTCGTAATAGGCATTGCGCTTCATATCACGAATTAAGCCCTCTTTTTCACAGAGCTTCTTGAAGCGTCTTATCATTTGCTGGACGGATTCGCCTGCTCGCGATTTGATTTTTAGCATAAAAAAAAGGTCCTTCCATATTAAATTCTTAACACAACGACAATAAAAGCTGCTTCTAATTTATTTCGGCAAAAAATACGAAACCATTTATTTTAATCAATTTTTTATCATTTATCAATGTAAAAAGGAAAAATTTTTTATTGAGGGATTTTTTGCCCACAAAAGAGTTATTTTAGCTGAAAAGCGCTAATTATTTCGGTACTACCGCTTCTTTATGTGGTAGTTTTTGGTTTAAGTTGTATGGGTATTTTAGGGCATTGGGACCGGGATGAAAATTGTTTATCGATTTACTTTAGGGGGTTGGGTGGAGGTGTCAAATTCTGTGACAGGGAGTTCGAGCACAGTCATTTGTTATATACACAAGCTGCGAAGGTCAACAAATAGCGGGAAAAAAAAAGATGAGCGATTGGGAGGAGAGTATAATATTTCGCTTTGTTGAGAAATATTAGTAGATATGTTAGAATACGAAGGCGATTTGGCATATTAGAAGCCGGCATACTGTGAATGTAATTATATTTTTGAGGTGTATTTTAATTGGAGAAATTTCGTCAGACTCTGAAAGTTAGAAGAGAGCGGGCCGTCTTAGTGGGCGCTATCCTGCGTGCCGGGAATGGCTCCGACGATTTGGCTGAGCTTACGGCCCTTGCCGAGAGTGCCGGGGCAATTGTTGTCGATAGGTTTCAACAGAAAATCCGGACAGTAAATCCCACCACCTATATAGGTAAAGGCAAAGCGGGACAGCTCGGAGAGCGAGTCAAACGATTCAAGGCAGATGTTGTTATATTCGATAACGACCTGTCGCCGCGTCAGATTCGTGAGCTTGAAGAGATTATCAAGGTCAAAGTGCTGGACCGCAGCGAGTTGATTCTTGATATATTCGCCGCGAGGGCGAAGACAAAGCAGGCCAAACTTCAGGTCGAGCTGGCACAGTTGGAATATACATACCCTCGATTGACGAGGATGTGGTCGCATCTTGACACGGTTGCCGGGGCAGGCGGGGGTACGGCGGCAGGCGCCGTCGGCGGGATCGGCACACGCGGGCCTGGCGAACAGCAGTTGGAAATCGACCGGCGACTGGTTAATAAGCGAATCACACAGCTTAAACGAGAGCTTGCAAATATCGACAAGCGGAGGATTCGTGAGATTGACGGGCGAAGTGGACTTTTTAAAATCTGTCTCATCGGCTACACAAATGCGGGTAAAAGTACGCTGCTAAATACTCTTACCGGTGCCGGTGTGTTTGTCGAGGACAGGCTCTTTGCGACACTGGATACGAGGACGAGGAAATGGACGCTTGGCAGGGGGGCTGAGGTTCTTTTGAGTGACACGGTCGGCTTTTTAAAAAGTCTTCCCCATCAGTTAATCGCTTCGTTTAAGGCGACGCTTGAAGAGGCCATTAATGCCGATTTGCTGCTGCATATTGTAGACGTATCCAATCCGGATGCGCTGGGGCAGATAGAATCGGTTGACAAGGTCCTTGCGGAGATAGGGTGCAGCGAAAGCCCGGTATTGCTGGTTCTTAACAAGGTCGATATAGTAAAAAAAGTTAGCGACCTTGAGATGCTGCAAACGCTTAATCCCGATGCAGTGTGCATATCAGCCAAGACTGGCCTTGGACTTGAGCAGTTGGCCGAGGTAGTGTCGGCAAGGTATAAGGGGTCTGTTGTGGTAGTACGGGTAAGCTCAAGCCAATCGGACGGCAGAATCCAGAGTTTTCTGCGTGCTTACGGTGAGATTATAGAAGAGCGGTATCAAGATGGTTTTGTTGAGATTGAAGCCGCGCTCGGCCGAAACCAAATGCCCGGTCTGAAACGCCTCCACCCCGAAAGCGTCGAAATTGTAGAAACTTGAATCGAGCGGAAAAAAGCCGCTAAGAACGCAGAGCAGCTTAAGGATTCAGTGATAAAATCAATCGGCGTAAAACGAAAGGTCACCGCAGGGTTTTTGTGTGGTGATATTACCGGAAAGATACATTTAAAATGGTCACAAATTAGTTTTAGTTTTGTAAAATTTTTTATGTATTTTCCTGTAAGCGAGATATAATAATCCCTTTTTGAGGTTTTTTTGTACGAGTAGTTCCGCTTAATTGCTATCGAGTCCAGCTTCGTTGTCGGGCCGGAGTTATTGAGGGGAAGAGAAATTGACGTTGTGAGAAATAAAAGGAACACTGACAATGACAAAGCTGGGAATTAATCTTGCCTTACTGACTGTTGTGGTTTGTTCGCTGTTTTTGAATGGCTGTGACCGTAGCAAGGAGCAACAAGCCCTTGCAAAGACGGAACTTGCCGCTGTTATTCAGGAGCGCAACAATCTGCAGGAGCATGTCGACGAACTTATTAAGGAGCGGGACGAGGAGATTGCCAAGTTTAAAACCGCCCAAATCACAATGAATAACCTGAAGAATCTGTTGGCGGAAGAGTCGGAAAAGGTTATTGAACTTGAAGACCGGAACGGGAAGCTACAGGCGGCTGTTGAGCAGTTACAGAAGAAGTTAGGTATTGAGGTTAAGGAAGTAGTGCCAAACCGCAGGCCGGACGTCGTCTTTGTCCCTACACCCCAGGACGTGGTGGACAAGATGCTTGAGTTGGCGGAAGTTACAAAGGATGATTTGATCTACGACCTTGGCTGCGGTGACGGCCGGATTGTAGTGACGGCGGCAAAGAAGTACGGATGCAGGGCAATAGGGTACGATATAGACCCGAACCGGGTGAAAGAGTCGCGGGCTAACGTGGCAAAGAACAACGTTGGACACCTGGTCAGCATTGAGCAGAAGGATATCTTCACCCTCGACCTCAGCACGGCAAATGTAATCACCCTCTATCTGCTTCCGAAACTGAATGTGAAGCTGATCCCGCAGTTGGAGAAGCTCAAGCCGGGCTCACGGATTGTCTCTCATGACTTTTCAATGGAAGGCGTCAAGCCGGACAAGGCCGTTAAGCTTACTTCTAACGAGGACGATTATCATCACGATATCTATTTGTGGACCATACCACTCAAGAAGATACCCAAGGCGGAGGTGCCTGAGTTACTGAATGATTTTCTTAAATGGCCGTGACAAAACAATTCGCTCTTGGAGACCCGCGTTTTCCTTATAAAATTTAATTGAATTTTCAGTTTCGGACTGTTCCTTTGCGGACAAACCGCGGAACTTCTGTTTTCTCTAACGGGCCTTTGGGGCAGCCTTAATGATCGGGGCTGTTTGCGGATTTGTTCTTGTGGCTTTACTGTGTAAAACTCCATTGGGGTCAAACCACATCGGGTCAATACAAATGAATCGGTCCCATCCGACAGCCGGCCCTTTTTTCTGATGGTAGACGTGCCATAAGTTTCCGGCAGAATCCTTAGTGACGGAACCATGACCGGGCCCATATATGCGGTTGCCTCCTTTTATAATCGGATTGCCGGGATATTTGGTAAAAGGCCCCATCGGATTATTTGCAGTTGCGTAACCGACGGCATAATGTTCGGTGTTGGCCCCGTATCCTGAATAGAGAAGGTAATAAATATTGTTATGTTTAATCATCCAGGGCCCTTCCGTGACCCTTGCTTCCCACGGTATGGATGGTTTAATAATCAATTTCGATGTTCCGGTCAGATGCAGCGGATCACTCATTTTTTGGACATGTATTTCGAAACCTCTTTTGACAAAGTACAGGTAGTACCGGCTGTCGCTGTCCTGGAACATGTGCGCATCTATAGCGCCGTCAATAAAGATGCCTTTGTCCCTGAAGGTCTGGTCCGGCTTGTCCGAAACGGCAAAACCGATTCTCCAGTTGGCGGTATAGTATAGATAGAACCTGCCGTCCGAGCGGTTATAGAAGACATCGGGGGCCCAGATGTTTCTTCCGCCGGGGATGAAAATCCTTCGTCCCTTTGTCCAGTTTACCAAATCATCGGATGTGTAGACGTGGTAGCTTCTGTTGTCTCCGGTCGGATACAGATAATATTTGCCTTTGTATAAAATAACGGTTGGGTCGGCCGGTCCGATTTCTGATATGACCGGATTGGAATATGTCCGGGCCGCTTTTAGTAATCCTGTCGAAAAAACAAGAATCAGCAGCGAACCGACTATGAATATTTTTACTTTTTGCAATACATTTTTCATTCCGGTCTTCTTTCTCCATTGTGGATTAAGATCTATCGTTTCTGGATTAAGACGATAAGTATTAAACCGAGATTTCCCGGGATAATCGCCTGTAAACATTCTATAACATTCCGATAAACTATTCCACAGGGTTTATCTCAATGCCTCTGGAGTTTTGTGCGCATCTTGCTGTGCGGCTTTGGTATTTTTATGACCGTTAAGAAACGTCGAGATTTGCACAATTTTCTTGACTAAGGTTGTGATTTTTAGTATAGTATACAGGTTGCGATAGGCGGTTTCGCCTTACATAGTAAATGGTCCGAACAAGGCCGATAAAGGTATATCGCAACAGGGAGACAGGGTGACAAGCAGTTAGCTATCAAAAGACCTGCGTCTCCCTTATTTTTTGCATGTTATGTCTTGTGTGATCTCAACCGTCTCATTGTTGAGAAACAGGAGCTTTGATTTTTCAGGTTCACATTCGCAAATTTGTCGTAATATTTTATCGTTGCCCTGTCATAAGTTCTGGTTTTTAATCTGTTATGTCAACCTTTGAACTTATATCCGCTCGATGCTTATTTTTCCTCTCTGCTTTGCCCGGCCCTGGTGGTATTGGGAAAACGGCCCAAAAAAACCTGAAAAAAATTTATTTTTTCTACTTGACTCGACCGGCAAATGATTGTATTTTGCTTTTTTTAAAGCGTGCATTTAAGCTCCTGTTCGTTATCTCGCTTTCTCCTCTCCCTCCGCCGGACAGGGGCTTTTTTTACTATATTTTCAGGTGTGACAGTCTGCGCATTTGAAAAATAATTCAACAAATGCAATCTTTTGAGACCGTTGTAGGATATTTTGTAGTTGTTCCTTTTGTGAACAAATGTTGCTTGTTATTTTCGATTCATATGCGGCTTTTGTTACCTTATACAAATTTATTGCCTTAAATAAAATGAAGACAAATGATGATGAACAACAGTTGCAGCTTTGAGTTAGGTGAAGTTATGAAAAANNGGGTGCATAGTCGTGGTAAAGGAAGAAAAGACATATCCCGCGAAACCTGATGTTATATATGTTCCTGCCGATGCCACTATCGAAGAGATAGATGTTATTGGCAAGCTCTCTTTCGAATCCGACAGGCTCAACGGTTACAAGCGTATTGCGGCCCGGCATGAACTAAGCGATGCGGCACAGGATTATTTAGTGCAGGCCATCTTTGGGAAGTTGTCATTTGATTCCTCCAAAGAAGTTGCCCTTATGACTCTCATCGAAAATCCATGCTTTAGCGCAGCGGGCCGGCATGCAATACTGAGCCGGTTGGAAAGATTGCATTTTGAGAATTCCAAAACCAGAATCCTAAAGGCCATCAATGAACGCGGGGAGATTAGGGAATAGATTAGGGATAAAGTGTTTTGTTTCTGCCTTTCATTTAGTAGATGAAGAATTTTTTGTCAATCAAATTTTTCCCTGAACCTTTCAATACGTAAAGTAAGCAATTTTTGGCGGTTTTGCAGGCTGTTTTGTAAAGTTTTTGTAAAAAGTGGCGGCAAGTACGAAAAATGGTGTAATATCTTTGACATAATTCCTTAGCTCAGGTATATTACTGTTGTAAAAGAAGGATGGTTAGAAAAGTTGTTTTCGCAAGCTGCGAGGCTTTCTCCCCAAATAAAGCCGTTTTTTTCTAACCGAATTCGTTTACAAGTTTTCATGGAAGGGGCAAGTAAGTCAGGAGCAGGAGGAAAAGTACAAATCCATTTTGAGTATATACAGGTCTTGAAGTGTATAGCGTTACGGAATTAAAGTCTTAGATGCGAAAAAAACCACGAAATTTTTGTAACAATTTTGGCTTTGTTACGTCTTATAAGTGTAGAAGGGTTCTAATCTGAGTTGATAAAGGCCTTCAGGTGTGTTGGAAACCGGGATATTGACTTCAAGGACCGGATTTTTAAGCGAAACTCCAGTGCGATAGCCGCACTTTAAATGTCAGCAGAAAATCAGGAGAGAATAAGGACCGGCAGCACGAAATGCTGCCCCAGAAAAACAAGGAGAAACAAATGAGTGTATTCAGGGAACGACGAAATACGATGTTTTTGTTCGGCAAGCGTGCCATAACACTGGGAGCAGCAGTGGCTTGTATAGTGTCAATTTTAGCATGGGAGGGTGTCCGTGCAGTTCAGCCGGAAGGCAGTATGGCGAGGTTGCAGGGGCAGGAAGATGTGTATGTGCCGGGTGAGGTACTTGTATTGCTGTCGGCGGACGTGGATGGAAACGGTGAAGTGGAGGCAGGGGAGGATTTGTCTGGAGTGGAGGCCGAGTTGGACGGGACGATCGAAAAGCGTATTGCTTTTTCGCGTGGTAAAGAGGTGCTCCGGGTTGCACTGCCGGCCGGGAAATCAGTGAAGGATGCGATAGCGGAGAACTGGGGGGCGAGGGACCGACGCATCCTTGTGGTCGAACCTAATTACCGTGTGCGTATAGCGCGTACGCCAAACGATCCTCGTTTCAGGCAGTTGTGGGGTATGCACAATACAGGTCAGACGGGAGGAACAGAAGACGCAGATATTGACGCTCCTGAGGCCTGGGATATCGCCACCGGTGTGCCGGACGGCTCAGACGTAATCGTTGGTGTCATCGATACCGGCATCGACTATCTGCATCCGGATTTAGTCGACAACATGTGGGTCAATCCCGGAGAGATACCCGGCAACGGTATCGACGACGACAATAACGGCTATGTCGACGATGTGCATGGCTACGATTTCTACCAGGACGATAGCGATCCCAGTGATGCAGCGGGTCATGGAACACACTGCGCCGGGACAATTGCCGGTGTTGGTGATAATGGTATCGGCGTAGCAGGTGTCAACTGGCGATGTAAGGTGATGGCGCTGCGATTTCTTGATGCGAGCGGTTATGGCGATACCTTAGATGCTGTCGAGGCGATAACTTACGGTGTTGCCAACGGTGCCAAGATTCTCAGCAATAGCTGGGGCGGCTATGGATACTCGGAAGCATTGGAATACATTATAATGCATGCACGCAACCACGGTGTGCTGATGGTGGCGGCAGCTGGTAATTACGGGATGGACAATGACTCAGAGCCTTACTACCCGGCGAGTTATGGATATTCTAACGTGATTTCGGTAGCTGCAACCGACGATGAAGATTTGTTGGCAAGCTTTTCCAATGTCGGAGCCGAATCGGTTCATGTTGGTGCGCCGGGAGTAAGTGTTCTCAGCACCGTTCCCACTTACAGAACTTTGTTCTTTGAGGATTTTCAGGGTGCTGCCACTCCGGGTTTTGGTGGCACACAAATGACGCGGGAGGGTGTTGTCAACCGCTGGGGTACAGTGCTGTCGCCGTCATATTATGACGTGAACAATATAGCCGCCCGTGGTGACTGGAATCACTCCTGGCCTTATTCAACCGGCAGTTACGGCTCCATTGTAACGCCTCCCATTGATACGCGGGGATTACGTGGACTTACAGTGGAGTTCGATTATATGTACGAGATTGGTGATGGCGATGAATTGAGCGTTTACGTTTGGGATGGTTCGATCTGGCGGTTGATTTTATCCATAAACGGCATCTACTCTTACTTTGAGGGCTACTACTATTGGATGCGTTTTGATATCCCTGATTCATATCGCAATGAAGGTATGAAGATAAGGTTCCGCTGGACCACCAATGGCGTGGATAACGACTACTTCGGTGCGGAAGTAGACAATATTCGTATCCAATGCATAGAAGACCATGCCGAAAGCTACGCCTGGTCCAGCGGTACGTCGATGGCGACACCGCATGTGGCGGGTGTGGCTGCTCTGGTATTGGCAAATGTTCCCGGTTCTATCGGGACTATAATGTCGATGGATGAATTGAAGACAAGGTTGGTCTGGACCGGAGATCCGTTATCGGCATTGGACGACAAAACAATCTCCGGCTGTCGCCTTAATGCGTACAATGCTTTAACCGCCTCAGCCGGCTTGAAGGTCGTTTCTCCAAAGGGCGGAGATTCCCTGAAACTGTCATCCAGACACAAAATTAGATGGTATTCATTAGGCGGCGGCCCCTTTGTTGATATTTATCTTCTAAAAGGCGGGAGCGTTTACACGCAGTTGGCGGACGACGTACCCAACAACAACAAGTTCACCTGGAATATACCTCCAGGCCTGCCGGCCGACTCGGATTACCGTATAAGGATAACCGACGGAACATACACGGACGAAAGTGACGAGGACTTCGAGTTGTTTTGTCCGTCCATTGTAAAACCGGATTACCCTGATCCGTGTGATGGCGCGAGAGATGTTGCTTTGGATATCAAATTGGAGTGGAAGTCGGAAGGTGCGATGGACCCTGTGACGATTACTTTTGACGAAATACCTTCCGGCACGATGATCCACGGGTTGGTCGTTGGGGAGGTGACATTCGGTTTCTATAATCAAAGTGGAGCTTATAGTGATGCATATGTAAGCGGTGGTTCGGGTCAAACCTATTACGTCGAGTTTCCCTGCATAGAAGGTGATGCTAATGAGACTTATGTGACCCTGGACTTTGATGTACCTGTCTACGGTATCTCCTACGGCTTCGTATTAAGCGCTCTGGGCTCACATACGGATGCAAGCACGATGGTTTTTCTTGACAGTTCATTTAACATGATCGGCACTTTTTCTGCAGATGCAAATGATATGGGATTCGTTTGGATGGAGGGATTCAATAGCGGCACAAGTACGACGCCGATCGCTCATGCTATCATTTCCTTTTCCAATCCCGACCCGGATTTCAAGCGGTTTTTACTGGATAATATTACTTACACTCCAACCCCCGGCGCACTGCCGGAGCCCCAGTCACAGGCCGGCGGTGGAGATATGATTGAAGGAGAAAGGGGAGGGAGTCGAGAAACAAACAATCTTTATGGCGGTATTCTGCCCCTGTTTGAGTCTGATTTGACACAGTCTGAGTATTTGTTACAAGGTGTTCGTTCCGGTGTTGAGTCTGGTGATAAAGAGTCGGAGGCTCCGGCGTTGGTAGTTATGATTGAGGGTGTGAGTATACAGCACAGCGGTGGTCCGGATGCCGGTGAATACATTTTCATTGACAGCGACGAGCCGAACGGTCCGTCTTTCGATTGGATTGAAATAGCTAACGGATCTCCGCCTCCTCCTCCGCCACCACCTCCTCCGCCACCACCGCCACCCCCTCCGGGGCCTGGTGAGGCTAATTCTGTAACGCCGGAATCCGAGGTGTTAATGGCAGGTCTCAATCTTCGTCTTACGGATGACAGTTGGTGGTACCCCATTATGCTGCCTTTTGAATTTAATTTTTACGGTAGTAAATACAATAATTTGGCGATTGGCTCGAACGGAACGATTCATTTTGTTGACGAGTATATGGGCTATAGCAACTGCTGCATCCCGTGTAATCCTTATTATATGCAAAGATTCATAGCAGTTTACTGGGATGATCTCACTCCCAGTAGAGATGGGGAGGACAACGTTTACGTCGCTGTGGTCGGGCAGGCGCCCAATCGTATTCTCGTTGTACAGTGGGAGAACGTCAGGCACTTCGGTTCGCAAGACGACAGGGTAACTTGTCAGGCACAGCTTTTCGAAGGAAGTAGCGACATCCTTATGCTGTACATGGATCCCAGCTATGAAGCCGGTTCAGGTGCGACAGTAGGGATTCAGAGGGACCCCGGCTGCGGCCTGAATTATCTGTGTAACAAGCCGGAACTGCATCCCGGTTTAGCAGTTCTGTTCAGGCACCAGCCACTGTGTCCTATGACCTGGGATGTTTACTTCGGCACAGATCCGAATGCGCTGGAATTGGTTGAGAGTGGTTTGACCAAACCGGTATGTGATCCGACGCCGGAGCCCGGCCGGACGTTGAGGCGCGGCATGAGGTACTTCTGGCAGGTGGTGGCGAACAACTGCTGCGGTGCAATCGATGGAAATGACTGGTCGTTCACAACGGAGAACAGCCCTCCGGTCGCTGATGCCGGGCAAGACCAGACTGTCGAAAGTGCATGCAATACCGGGCAGGGGACACAGGTTACTTTAGACGGCAGCGGTTCCTATGATCCTGATGAGGATATCATGACCCTTGTAGCCGAGCATGCGCCCAAGCGAGTGCTCGTACCCACTGGTCCCGTCACGGGCGATTGGAAGAGTGACCCGGCTTTCGATGATTCCGGATGGAACGATGGAACACCCGTCACCCCCGGAAAAACAGGTGGTGTCGGATACGAAAAAAGTTCGGGCTTTGAAGACTATATTACTTATGATGTCGAATCATCGATGTATGGCAACAATACCTCCTGTTATATACGCATTCCATTCACTGTCGATCTCAATGACTTGTCCGGCTTCAAGTACATGACGCTGAAGATGCGGTACGACGACGGATTTATTGCCTATCTTAATGACATCGAGTTACATTGTCGCAATTTAATCGGAACACCGGATTGGAACTCTAAAGCAGAAGGCCAGATTCCAGATGCAGCCGCTGTCAAATTCGAGTACATTGATGTTACCAGCTTTATAGGTGCTTTGCGCCCGGGTGAAAATCTACTGGCCATCCACGGGCTAAACGTCTCACTTACGAGCGACGATTTCCTCATCTCCGCCGAGTTGATTGCCAGCGAAACGGAAATCAGCCAAGGCTTACCACCCAGAGTGCTTAATTGTACCTGGACGGGGCCTTTCCTCGAGAGTCCCATACAGGGAGTAGCTCCGACTGTTACCCTGGATAGTGGATGCCCGGGTGAGTATGTCATAACGCTGGTTGTCAGTGACGGAATAGATGACTCGGAGCCCAACGACGTTGTGGTTACGGTTGTAGACACAATCCCGCCGGTCATCACCTGCCCTGCGGATGTAACACTCGAATGCCCGGCTGATACCGGCGTTGAGGCAAATGGTTCGGCGACGGCCGGTGATAACGGTTGTGTTGTGACAGTCACTCACAGTGACCAGTGGCAGCCCGGCTGCGGCAATACGGGGACGCTGACTCGTACATGGACGGCTACGGATGAATCCGGCAACAGCTCAGAGTGTGTACAGACGATAACGGTGGTAGATACGAGGCCGCCCGAGTTCGAGTTGTCCGTTACACCCACCTTCATGTGGCCGCCGACTCATAAGATGGTCGAGGTTACGCCGAGTTGGACAGTGAGTGACGAATGTGACGCTGAACCGCAGGTTTCTCTCGTCGATATCGTGATGAGCGAAGATGATAACACCGTTGGCGATGGGCATACAACCGGAGATATTGAGACAGGTGAGGGCGGTGAAATCTATGTAAGGTCCGAGCGCAGCGGGGCCAATAGCGGCAGGATTTACACCATCACATATCAGGCGGTGGATGATTGTGGTAACGTGACCGTCAGAAGCGCAACGGTTAGCATACCGCATGACTTCAAAGTTTTAGCCAAAATTGCTGATAGATGGCTTTTGTCCGGCCGGGAAGGTTTGATTCAGGTAGACTTTAACGATGACGGTATTGTCAATCTCGAAGACTTTGCGAGGTTTGCAGAAAACTGGATAAAATAGGCAGTTAAAACTTACAAACTTGTTGGTGAAACTTTGTTAAGACCGGTATTAGCTCCGGACACCGGCAAGGTCTTCGCGGCAGTCTTCGAGAGTGCCGTGCCATTTCTACTCGGTTTTGATACGGGGATCGTGAACAGACGAAAACCGGCTCCTGTAAGATGGGATCGGTATTGTCTATTGCTGATAATCTAAGCCTAAATCAGGAAGTGAGACGGAAATTAGTTTGTGCAATTATGATCCTTGGGTAACTTGGCAACGACTTTTACATCAGCCTTACTTGAAGTAAGGTGTTGTATTTCCATCTTATTTGCCCAGTTATGGGAATCGACTCCGTTGTATATGTCAGGCCCGCATTTAACCGGGCATTTATCTTTATGCTTTTTCATTCTTAAACCCCTCCTTTTGGGCATTTTATATGCAAACCTTACTAATGTTTCGCACCTGCCCTTATATAAAGTATAATCAATTTGTTTCGAGATGCAAAAAAGTGGCAGGGTATTTTTGCCTCTTAACAAAGGATATAATTCGATCCCGCAAATCCGGTATATCTTATTGCCTGATTTTTGTTCTGCGATGGTATGAAAAAGCTGAGAAGCGTCCCATAATATTCTAACTTGGGGAGTCCTGAGCTTATATGGATCTAAAGAAAACTCAGAAACAACTAAGGTTTATAACACTGTCTAACGCTTGTTTCTCCTTGACTTTCAGCTTGAATAATGTAGACTCATGCCGTTTAAGCTATCTTTTTTAGCTATGTATTCATGGGAGAAAAACATGAGATATATAACTGTATTCCTAAGCCTTCTGCTCTTAAGTTGTAGTTCTGAGACAAATCGGCCGAGCAAATTCAGACATGACGCCGACATTGTGGTATATGGCGGGACATCTGCTGGCGTCATTGCAGCCGTTCAGGCATCTCGAATGTTTAAATCCGTTATTATGGTATGTCCTGAAAAACACCTCGGGGGTCTGTCATCCGGTGGACTCGGGTGGACCGATACCGGCAGAAAGGAAGTCATCGGCGGATTGGCACGTGAGTTTTATCACCGCATTTGGATTCATTACCAAAAACCCGAGGCCTGGAAATGGCAGAAGCGGTCCGAGTACGGCAATCGCGGGCAGGGTACACCCGCTGTCGACGGTAAGGAAAGAACGATGTGGATTTTTGAGCCCCACGTTGCTGAACGAGTATTTGAAGACCTCATCACCGAGCACAACATCCCGGTGCATCGAGATGAATGGCTCGACCGCGAGCACGGCGTCGAAAAACATGGCAACCGTATCATATCAATCAGGATGCTCAGCGGGAAATCTTATCGCGGCAGTATGTTTATTGATGCCACGTATGAGGGTGATCTTATGGCTGCGGCAGGGATTAGCTACCACGTTGGCCGTGAAGCAAACAGCGAATATGGCGAAACCTGGAATGGCGTACAGGTTGGAGTGCTACATCATTCACATCACTTCAAGAAACCGGTAGATCCTTACATAAGACCGGGTGATCCCTCAAGCGGGTTGCTGCCGCGTATTTCCGGCGATGAGCCGGGCAAAAAAGGTGACGCTGATCATCGCGTTCAGGCTTACTGCTTCCGCATGTGTCTAACGGACCATCCTGACAATCGTGTCCCTTTCCCTTTACCCAAAGGTTACGACCCGAAACAATACCAGCTTCTTCTGCGAGTATTCGATAGCGGATGGCGCGATGTATTCGGCAAGTTCGATCCCATCCCCAATCGCAAAACCGACACCAACAATCATGGACCATTCAGCACCGACAATATCGGTATGAATTATGACTACCCCGAGGCGTCTTATGAGCGACGCCGCCAAATCATAAAAGAACACGAGATTTACCAGAAAGGGCTGATGTACTTCCTCGCAAATGACCGCCGGGTTCCGGAGGATATTCGGGAAAAAATGTCGAAGTGGGGCCTGGCTAAAGATGAGTTTACAGATAACGGCAATTGGCCTCATCAACTCTATATCCGGGAAGCACGGCGCATGACAGGTCACTATGTCATGACTGAGAACGATGTGCTCGACAAGCGCGACGTTCCTCAACCCGTCGGCATGGGTTCCTATACGTTGGATTCGCATAATGTTCAGCGTTATGTCAAGCCGGATGGTTACGTTCAAAACGAAGGCGATATCGGTGTACGCCCACCCAAACCTTATCGAATCGCATACGGTTCGTTAATCCCAAAAAAGAACGAATGCCAAAATCTTTTTGCCCCCGTCTGCTTGTCGAGTTCACATATAGCTTTTGGTTCAATCCGCATGGAGCCGGTGTTTATGATTCTTGGCCAAAGTTCGGCCACCGCCGCCGCCCACGCTGTAGATCAAAGCTGTGCCGTACAGGATATAGACTACAGCAAGCTGAGCGAACAACTGGTCAGGGATGGACAGCGTATTTAAACTAAGCAGTTTGACCTTTCCAGTGTATTTAGTATTAATCCCATTTTATTGACGATAGCTCAGCGGTCGTATAGCCCCACTTTTTTAGTTCCTAAGATAACCATTCTGTCAGAACCTATTTATGTCTTTACTCGTAGAAACTATAGAAGTTTTGTTTTAGGCCCCTGCTCCTTCCTCTCTCCCTCTCCTCGCAGGCAGGGGCTTTTAAATTGCCTCGGATTGAGTTAACAGCCCTTAAATCCCCCATTTTAACATGCGCCCGGAACCGCCTGCAGGATTACCTCTTCTGGTTTTTAGGATGGTCATATAGTTTTTATCCAAAAAAGTGGAATTTTGTTGATTAAGCGGATATTGAATTCCCCAAAATTTTAGACCATTTGATGACTGCGAAAGCTACGAAAGGCCGGAGAAAAAAAGTCATGAAAAAGAGCCAAATTGAAGTATTTTCGCCGATTTTTTGGTGGTTTCCATAAACAAACGCTAAATATGGTAAAATAAAGTGTAACAAGTCGCCTTAATAACTGCACATAGTTATAGCCGCACGTATTGTCGGTATTCTATGGACGAGGATAAAGATTACATCGTGTTGGTCAGGCAAGCTCAGCTCGGCAGCAGGGAGAGCCTTGAGACCTTGGCAAAGTTGGTTCGGGCAAGATTGTATGCGTATGTCTATCGGATTGTATTACGGGAGCATTTGGCCCAGGACATTGTACAGGAGAGTATGCTCGAGATGTTTAAAGTATTAGGCAAATTGCAAAGAGCGGATAGATTTTGGCCCTGGCTGCGGGGGATTGCATTCAACAAGATACGCCGGCACTATACTGAAGAAAAACATCGACGGACAGTGCCGGTATCGAAGCTACATAAGACCCAGCGCTGGTCAAAGGAGGCCCAGGCAGGTTTTGCAAAACTCGTCTCCGAGGAGCTGAAGCAAATTGTCATCAGTACAATGGGCGAGTTGAAGCCTCAGTACCGGAAAGTGCTGATTATGCGCTGCTATGAGGAGATGGAATATTCGGAGATTGCGGAGTTGATGGGGTGTAGTGAGTTAAGCTCGCGTGTATTGTTTTGCAGGGCTAAAAGATCGCTTCAAAAACATCTTTCTAATAAAGGCTTTAGAAAAGGTTTTCTGGTGACTGCTTTGGTTTTGTTTGGAAAGATGACGGCACCGAGCGAGGCAGCTGCAGCCGGTTTGTCAATAACGTCGGCGGCCACTAAAGTTGGTGTGGCGGCAGGAGTAGCGGCGGCGGTCAGTAGTAAGACAGCCATCGTATCACTGACGGCGGCCGGGGTGTTGGCCGTTGGTGCTGTGGTGACAACAACGGCTCTTGATGAGACAAGGAACCTTCCGGAGAACAAGCCTGTAAAAAGTTTACAGATCACTGGTCAGGTGGATCCGGTACAAGGGGGGATTGAAGAAAGATGGTACTACTATCCACAAAATGTAGATGGGCCGGTTGTGTTGAGATTGGTCAACTGGGATTCGCAGCGCAAAAAAACTTACGGCCGGTGGTGGCAGGATGACCGGGCAAATTACTGCTTTGTGAAAAACAACAATACCATCTACATTAACAATTTTAGGATGTTCAACAGCCGGCTTGACGTGCAGACCCTGCCGACCGATGACCCTGGTTTTATAGACTTTGTTTCAACCGTCGAAGGTCAAAATAATGAGATGAAATATGTGTCCGGCAGGGGAGAAGGCTTGCTGGTTATTACAAGGCGCGGGGGAGAGGAGAACGGCGATCAGTTTAGGATAGTACAACATAACAATGTACTGGACGAAGAATATTTTCGATACAAATGGCCACCTGAGGCACAAGAGGTAGATAATCGCGACATGATGCACAAACGAGGCTGGACGTATTTTCAAATAACAGGCCAGATTGCCGGCAAAGAAGTTGGGGGTAGAGGAAGGATACCGTTTTTATACGCAGCCAGTGGAAGGCATTGGCCGTGGATTGTATTGAAGGTGGGGGACAATGTTGTAAATCAAGCCAGCTTTGCCGGTCTTGGTCGACCCTGGATGGGCCTGCACACGATAGATACGGTGCGGCGGGATGCGGGACGAAAGTGGGTATGGTTTGAGACCAGATATACCCCTGACGAAGTTAAAGTCCAAGTCCTGGTGACCTACAGACAGGTCAAGCTTATCTATACCATTAATATGGAAAAGGACGTAATCGAGAAGATTACGTTTCTTGTAGAAAACGACCACCGTGGAGAGTTGCATTTTATTTACCTTCAGGAGATTGACAATGTTGGCAGCGAGTTTGCCGAGCCGAGAAGGCAAAGTGATAGAGAACCCGGGCAGGAAGGACCGGGTATATTGTGGTTGATACGATTAATAGAAAGTCAGATGAGCTAATAATTGGAAAGCAGTGAATTGCAGGGGATAAACCATAGGATTCAAAGGATACAATTTTAAGAAGAAAGACAGTGAGACTAAGGGATTTACCTTAGTTGAGCTTTTGGTTGTCATCTCTCTCATGTCGATGTTAATGGCTATTTTGGTGCCGGTGCTGGATAAGGCCAGGCGACGTGCTCAAAACCTGCTCGGGATGATTAACCAGCGGGAAATTGTCACCGCGTTGAACTGCTATACATTGGACAACGAAGGCAGTTACCCGGAATCTATTGCCACGATAGGAGCGGGGGACAGCTGGAACTGGCAGGAGCCGACCATGCTGACGGGTTATCAGAGGCGCAGTCCGCAACTGCATCGTTCGATAAGCGCGTACCTTGGTAGTTATATTGATGATGCAGGTAAAATGTTTTGCTGTAACGCCCCCGTGGAATACGAGTACCTGCAGCAGGCCTGGGATGCCGGTGATGACTGGGACAATCCCCATACGGCGCCGGTTTCGGACCCTGTCATCGGGACTTATTGTTTTTACTTCAACTACATAGGTTTTATGGCCGAACCGTGGGGCATTTTTAGAGGACCTCAGAGTTCATCGGATGGGCCGGGGAAAAGTGGATTGCTGATAAGTGATTATTTCGGCTATGATCACTGGCGAAATCCCGGCGCCTTTGGAAGCTGTGAGAAATTTATAAACTCTACTCTGACACCGGGAACATACGTCTCATCGGCATTTCGTTCTTATCAGACGGACGGCGGCCGGGCCGATCTGACTATGATCAAGATTAAATTGAGTGCAGCCTATACTGACGCGCATGTAGAGAGCTATTATCCATCAGAAACGGCACCAATGGAAGTATCGATAACTCCTGATGGAAGTGAGCCCTATCCCAGCGGTGCGGGACCGGGCATTTTTTACCTGCCGGAGGATGCTTTGCATTAAAACGCAGGTGGTAAGAAAGGTGTGTCATTATGGATAAAAAAAGAGGATTCACCTTAATAGAGCTTTTAGTAGTAATTTCCATTATTGCGTTATTATTGGCGTTATTAATTCCTGCACTGGAGAGAGCCAGAGAACTGGCCAGGCGTGCTGTTTGTCTTGGTCATCTAAAGGACTTGTCACTGTCGTGGATTATGTACGCAGATGACAACGAGGGCAAGCTTGTTAACGGCGAGACGGCAGAACAACCGCGATTAAAGACGGCTGTCACCGGCAGTAAAACCGCAGTGTATGAGGAGATACCCTGGGTCTTCGAGAGCGACCCTGCCGCTTCAACAAATGACCAGCAGGCACAGATCAAAAAGGGGATACTATATACTTTCAGCAAGAACGTCAAAGTATACAGGTGCCCGGGCGGCAAAGCCGGACACATGCGTACCTACTCGTTGACCTGTGCTGTCAACGGTGAAGGCGGTTATCTTGTCGATAACAACGCGTTGTTATGGGTCAAGAACAGGTCGCTTATTCGCAGACCGCACGAAAGGGTCATTTTCATCGATGAAGGGCGGACGATTATTAACAACGACCCGGACCCGACTAAAGGACACAGTTTTAAGATTAGTTATTTCAAACACGAATGGATAGATTCACCCCCGGCACGACATGACGGCGGTACAACCGTTGCCTATGCAGATAACCACACCGAATACAGAAAGTGGGCCGGGGTAGATACGGTAACATATGGTCTGTTTGGAACGAGTGGTCCACCTTCTAACTCTGATGGCAGTCAGGATTGCAGGGACATGAGGAGGGATATATGGGGGAGGTTACCTTAGTATGTATAATTATTGGATTGTTATTGATTTGGTCCGGCCCCGAATTGGAGATAGTAGAGAAGAAAGGAGAATTATCATGGATAGACAAAGAGGATTTACCTTAATAGAACTTCTGGTCGTAATTGCCATTATCGCGTTACTTTTGGCGTTATTGATGCCGGCGCTGGACCATGCCAGAAATCTTGCCGTACGTGCGGTCTGCAAGGCCAATCTCAAGGATTTGGCGATTGCATGGATTATGTACGCCGATGACAACGATGGCAAGATTGTTAACGGCCGGCCCTCAAAGAAAAGGGACGGAACACCCACGCCAGGAACCGGAGAAAATTCCGACCTCAAGACAACCGCCGATGGGAGGTACGAGATACCCTGGGCACTGGCAATACCACTCGACGGCAATGGTGATCCCACGATAACAGAGTATGACCAGGAACAGGAGATAAAAAAAGGTTCGCTATATTCCAATACAAAGAACGTAAAAAGTTACAGGTGCCCCGGCGGAAAGGCAAAACACCAGCGGACCTACTCTATCGTTTGTTCCCTGAACGGTGAAAGAGACCCGGTCGCAAATCTGAATGAGAGGAATTTGCTCTGTGTCAAAAACAGGTCGCTCGTTCGCAGACCCCACGACAGATTCGTTTTTGTTTGTGAAGGGTGGATAAACAACGTCAGTTTCCAGGTTAAGTACAACAATCCAGGAGCATGGATTGACCCTCCCCCTGTGCGACACAGCGAAGGTATGACCTTTGTCTTTGCCGACGGCCACAGTGGACACTGGAAGTGGAAAGGACTGGGAACGGTCGACGCCGGAAAGAGACGCGTGTTTAACTATACACCTGCGTCCCCGGATGACGCGACGGACTTGAGGAATATGCGGATAGCAGTTTGGGGGAAAATACCGAATAACTGATTATAAGCACTGCTCTTGGCGCTCACTATTTTGATTGTCAACATTGTTATGCTTATGAAAGTCATAATGAGGCGCGCTTTGCACGGTTTGACGGCTTCTGCTACTCCATTAAAGCTGAAATATATAAACAGGCCAACACTTCAGATAAATCAACCGCTTCACATATCAGAGTAAACCAACAAAAAGTCACGAGTGCCTCAGGACCTTAAGTAACGTATAGATGCTCGTCTATCGATGTGCAAAAAGTTCTTTCAGCTATGGCTGGAAGTGTATAAAATTGGGCAGGAGCAGGAGGCTCTGTTCAAAGGCAGGCTGTGAGGGAGCCGAATACCGGGATTTAGGACGGATTACGGCATGATTTTGAGATTTTTTAAAATAAAACGTTACGTTTCGTGCAGACTGTGGTCTTTTTAGTGGTTCATAAATTTTATATGGGCAACAAGGGAAATTACATTCAGTTGGTAAAACAGGCCCAGTCCGGCGACGAGGAATCTATGAATCGTCTGGCTGAAGTGGTGAGAGAGCCTTTGTGCATATATGTTCACCGTCTTACGTTAGATGATGCTCTGACGCAGGACATTTTACAGGAGACCTTGTTAGAGATGTTCAAATTTTTAGACAAATTGGAAAAAGCTAATCGTTTTTGGCCCTGGCTGCTGAGAATCGCCACTAACAATGTTAACGACCACTACAAGCGGGAGGGGCGGCGAAGGCGGGCTTCGATGTCGAAGATGCCTGAGAAGGGGCCTAAAGAAAAGCAGGAGGCATTAGAGAATCTGATAGGTCAGGAGTTGAAACAGGTGGTTTCTGAGTCAATGTCGGTTCTGAAGCCGCAGCACCGGGCCGTATTGACCCTGCGCTGCTACGAGGAACTTGCTTATTCGGAAATTTCCGAAGTGTTGGGGTGCAGTACATTTGGTGCGCGTATGTTGTTCGTTCGGGCCAAGAAGTCATTGGTGAAGCAACTTTCCCGCCGAGGATTTGGCAAGGGTTCGCTGCTTCTTGCCTTGGCTTTGTTCGGGAAGATGTCGGCACCAAGCGAGGCGGCTGCAGCGGGGGTATCTGTAACGGCTGCTACTACTAAAGTTGGTCTGGCGGCCGGGCTGCTGGGGGTGGTTGGCGGTAAGGTGCTTGTTGTATCTCTGACGACGGCGTCTGTATTGACTGTTGGTGCTATAGTGGCTACATCAGGTCCAGAAAAAACAGCGGCCGTAACCAGGCCAAACAAGGCTGTCGAACTTCCCGTTGCCGGCCAGGCCGAATCGATGAGCCGGATGAGCGGGGAGTATTGGTATTTTTTTCCAGAAGGCGCGGGCGGGGCGGTGATGATGCAGCAGATAACACAAACCGGCCGGCAATGGCTGCAGGATGAATATGCAAATTACTACAATCAAAAAGATAATATTTCCATGAGAAACTGCCGGATATGGCACAACGACCTGAGTGTGTGGCGGCTGCCGACGGACGGGCCCGAATTGACGGCGTTTCTTTCCCGAGTAGAAGGCAGGTCCGTAGAGATGGAATACGTTGGCGATAAGAGCATAGGACTGCTGGTAATCGCCAGCTCCAAAGAGGCCGGCGAAAGAAACTTCTGGATGACCCGCCACTACAACGTAATGGACGAAGATTATTTTCAAAGTGACTGGCCGAAGGACACGCCGACTATCGATAATCGGGACCAGATGCACAAGCGGGGCTGGACGTATTTTAAGATAACAGGCCGGATTAACGGAAAAGAGGTCCGAGGTAGAGGAAGGATGCCGTTCGTATACGCGGCAGGCAGGAGGCATTGGCCGTGGGTGAAATTGATGGTTGGGGGAAATGTAATAAACCAAGCCTGCTTTGCCGGTCTTTCCCGGCCGTGGATGGGACTGCACACGATAGATACGGTCCGGCGGGATGCGGCCGAAAAACAGATTAGCTTTGAGACAAGATACGACAAGAGCAGCGGCAAAGCACAAGTAGTTCTAAAGCCCAAAAATGGACAGATTGTTTATACAATTGATATGGAAAAAGATGTTGTTGAGTCAATTACCTTTTCCGGTGATACCGGGGGGCAAATAAAGTTTGATTACCTTCAGGATATTGACAGTATCGGTGGTGAATTTGCTGAGCCGAGGAGGGAAACAAGGCTGATAGAAAAAAGTAAAGGCATATCGTGGCTTTTGGAATTGGTAAGAAATGATTAGTTAGAGAAAGGAAGGGAGCAAAAAATGAAAACGACAAAAATATCTTTAGTGTTGTTGGTTGTTTTAGGACTGTGCAGGTTTGTTTTGGGCGCATGGTCTGAGCCGGTGCCGGTGAATGAGGTTAATACAGAATACTGTGAATGGACGCCATTTTTGTCATTTGATGGTCTTTCGCTTTACTTTGCGAGGGGTCGTCCTTCCGTCGACGAATTTCGTATTTTTCAGGCAACTCGTCCGGTGCCTTGTGGGCCATTTACGTCGGTAGGAGAAGTCAGCGGTACACTGAATTCTTCGTCTGGAAATGTTATGTCACCGTGGGTTTCGCCGGATAACTTGCGGATGTACTATTTTACAGAATCAAGCTTGGTGTACGATCTGAAGGTAACAGAGCGGGCATCGGATAATGATCCGTGGCCGATTGGCATGAATATCCCGGGCCTGGACGCGCTTGGTGGTCGTCCTCAAGCGCCTTGTCTTACGGCCAATGAGTTGATTATCGTCTTTTCTTCATACAATGCCCCCGGGGGAGTTGGAGGTTATGATCTCTGGATGGCGACACGGCCTGATGCGAATTCATCATTTGGAAATGTGAGGAACCTTGCGGAAATAAACACTGTATATAAAGAAAGTAAGCCATATATCTCACCTGACGGCCTGACGTTGTACTTTCAAACCGACCGTAATGGTTCCGGGCAACTGTTTAGAGCAACGCGTGCTTCCTTAAGTGAACCGTTCGGAAATCTCGAGCATCTTTCATTCTTTGATATGCCGAGAGGAGGCGGTCATCCTTCTCTTAGCAGTGACGGGACGGCCCTTTACATGGCCAAAACGATTAATGGAGTAGAAAATATTTATGTTTCGTATTTAGGTTCGGGTGCCTCGAATCCAACCCCGGCTGATGGAGATGTGATTGCCGGTGAGATATATGTGGACAACATATGGACCAGGCTTATTTTCGTTCCGGGAGCGAACTCAGTCGAGCATACGGGGTACTTCAGTGAAAATTACGATGATGTGGCGGGCCGCATCGAGGACGCGAATCTCGGCTCACCTCCTTACGGACATCTGTCGGGGTGGGAATTCACGTTTATGGTAGGTAATCCTCAGGTTGGACCGGCTGTTGACAGTCTTGTTCGAGGCATGACATACTACTGGTGTGTTGATGAGACGGATGCACAGGGCAATACTTTTCCGGGCGATATCTGGGAGTTTACTGTTCAGAACTATAAGACCTGTTGTCCCAATCCGCCTGACGGGGCCGTAGTTTTAGGCCCGGATGTCCTGCTTTCCTGGGTACCTGGCTTCGGAGTCGAAGAGTACGATGTTTACTTTGGAACCGATTTTAACGATGTGAACGATGGCTCCTCCGGCCCTGGTGATCCTTCTCCACCGGCGGAATATCTGGGCACTTTGACTGAGACGAGCATATTAGTTACGGGTCTGGCAGAAAACACCTGGTACTACTGGCGTGTTGACGGAGTCGCCGGCCGCGTGCCGCCCTTCTTCATACCTACAGAGTTTTACAAGGGCGATGTCTGGTGCTTTAAGACGGCGGGATTGATTGCGCACTGGAAGTTTGACGAGGGCAGCGGGATTGATGCATACGATTCAGCCGGGAATAATGATGGCACTATATATGGAGCCGCATGGGCGAGCGGTGTAATTGACGGCGCATTGGACTTCGATGGCGTGGATGATTATGTTGATGTTGGAAATGATAAGAGCCTGATGACTAACGGAGACTTAACTATTATTGCGTGGATTAAAGCTCTCGAAAACAGGGCCTGCATCTATTCGCATACATGGAACGGTTGGAGATTAGGTTTTGGCATTGGTAATGATAATTATGATGGGAGGCTGGGATTCTATACATGGAATCATCGCCAATGGATTAAGGCCGGTAGTTCGCTGGCGGATGATATATGGCATCATGTAGCCGTTACCTTGAATGGGACTCAGGTTACCCTGTATACCGACGGGATTGAAATCGGCGGCGATACAGGTGCTCCTGCTTCCGATTTGACGGGAATTGGGCTTATTGGATTGTATAATTATGACTGGCATTTTGGTGGCTTAATTGATGATGTACGGATTTATGACCGGGCTTTGAGTGCCGGGGAGGTTGAGGACCTTTATCAAAGCCAAGTTCCTGTTGGCCAGACTTATCACGTTGATGGCGTTAATGGTGATAATACCAATGATGGCCTTACGAGAGAGACGGCCTTTAAGACCATCCAGCGAGGGATAAATGTGGCGGAAGATTTAGATACGGTCCTTGTCTGGCCGGGCGTTTATAATGAGGAAATCAGTTTCTGGGGCGATGCGATAACGGTCAGGAGTGCCGCTGACGCAGCGATAGTAGAGACCAATTATGGGTATGCGTTCTCATTTTTCTCGGCCGAAGGCCCTGATACAGTATTGAGTAACTTTGTTGTCAGGAACAGTCAATATGGAATCTATCTTATCAACGGCAGCAGCCCCACACTTAGAAACCTTACGATAGTAAATAACGACTTCGGCATCTCGGCCTTCAACGGCGCCGACCCTGATATCAGCAGTTGTATCTTCTTCAATAATTACTATGGCGACCTGTTCAGAGATCCGGTCCCGTTAGAAGCCAAATACAGTTGGGTCCAGGATGAGGTGAATGAGCCGATTGCCCACTGGAAACTCGATGAGGGAACGGGCAGCATTGCATACGATTCAGCCGGGACTAATGATGGGACTATCTACGGGGCTGCTTGGGCGAGTGGTGTAATTGACGGCGCGTTAGACTTCGATGGCGTGGATGATTATGTTGGAATTCCTGATAGTTCATCAATGAGAAACTTGGACGGCAGTTCAGCAGAATATACTATCTCTTTATGGGTTAATACTACACAACAAGGAGGACTTTTACATGATGCTCCTACAATGTTTGATAGAAGAGCCACGAATACACTTTCAGGGAAATTGCAGTGGCCTGTACAAATTGCTATCAATGAGAATGATGCGGTCCGGTTTTTTATCCATGGGGATGATCCAAGTTTGGAGCTAAATGATAATTATGCAATCAATGATGGAAATTGGCATCACATTATGGTAACGAGGAAAAATACTGAGTATGTGAAAATTTATGTGGATGGTAATTTGCGCCAAAGTGGTTCGACAGATTTAAATCCTTCCACGACAGAGGTCACGACAATAGGAGTCAGAAGAACCAACTATGATATTTATCGGGATTATTTCGACGGCACGATTGATGACGTGCAGATTTATGACGGAGCTTTATCTGATGAGGAAGTCCAACGGATTTATCAGAATTTAGCTGGTCCTCTGTTTGCGGATGCGGCCGGCGGTGATTATCATTTGAAGAGCGAGCGTGGCAGGTATTGGCCGGCGCATGATGTGTGGGTACTCGATGATGTAACAAGCCCCTGCATTGATGGCGGCGACCCGGCGGCTGACCCTCCGAACGAGCGGATGCCGAACGGCGGTAGAATCAATATGGGTGCCTATGGGAACACGGCTTACGCAAGCATGAGCGAATGGCCAATCAAGGGTGATACGAACAAGGACGGCCGGTTTAATTTTATGGATATCGCGATTCTTTTGGATGAATGGTTGGAAGAACTGGCCTGGGCTGGGTAGAAAGAGCGGTCCGCCGCGGAGTTCGGACCGGCTGGATGATAGAGGAAAAGTGGTTAAGGCTTTGGACAGAGCGTACAAAGCTGTCCGCTAAGTTTGTGCGCAATGAAAAAAATGTTGATAACGGATTGTAAAGGTAGTACTATAAGAATGTAATAAGATTTTTGCGGGAACCTGAAAAGAGGTCGATAAGTTGTGTGGGAGAAACATATCGAAGTCAAAGGTTACAATTTGGGCAGAGGAAGCCGCGAGAGACAGGGATTTACACTGGTTGAACTTCTGCTGGCCATTGGCATCATCTCAGTGCTGATGGCTATGCTGTTACCGGCCCTGGAAAAGGCCCGGCGGCAGGCTCGGATGGTCCTGTGCAAAAAAAACCAGCGGGAGATTGTCAACGCCGTCACAATGTACGCTGACGACAACGATGGTCAATATCCCGAATCGGTGGCTACTGTAGGATTCGGGGCGCACTGGAACTGGTCCGATCCGCGGAAGCTGACAGGTAACAGGACACGCGCGCCGGGAATGTATCGAGCGATGAGCGAATATTTGCGGAGCTACATTCCCGATGCGGACACTTTCTTTTGCACCAATGCGCCCACGAAATATAAATACCTGCAACAGTCGTGGGATGCCGGCGATGAATGGGACAATCCCGAGACATCCTTTCCGTTCGACCCGGTGGGTGGTACATATTGTTTCTATTGGAATTATATCGGCTTCCTGGGGGGACACAGAGGTATATTTAAAGGCCCGCAAAGAGCTGCAGGCGGCCCAAAGGAAAGCACAGTGCTCGTGACGGACTACTTCGGCTATGATTGCTGGCAAAGCCCGAATGCCTATGGAAGCTGTGAAGAATTCAATGGGGCATCGGCCGTAGCTGAAACGTGGCTTTTATCGTCTTACTGGTATTCTCTGAAGTCCGCCGGTGTTAATTTGAATACCATCGAGGTGCTGCTTCATGCAGGCTATACCGACGGCCACGTGGGTAGTTTCAAGTCATCGGAAGTTGTGCCGATGAGGATCTCTATCACTTCCGATGGCAGCAGGCCTTACCCCGATGGTGTGGGGCCGGGGATTTTTTATCTGCCGACAAGCGGCTTGAAGTAATCGCCGAACACGTCTTGAAGGTTCACGCTTCTGTAAATCCATTATGTCCGGTGTCGGCCGTTCATCTCAAACTTAATCCCGTTACCTGCCATAAAGTTATTGCCTTTTATAAATAGAAAGAGTTATACCGTTGCTCAGCCATAAAGCAGCATAAACTGAAGTGAAACTTTGTTTGGGAGATTGAGCAATGAAAAGGATATTGCTGATTAGTATGTTGGTCCCTTTAGTCCTGTTACTGGACGGCTGCACGGTTGTTAAAGAACACTATGTCCACCGAGGTCCGAGACATATCTCAATGCGAACACACAGGAGGCCAATCCCACATCCGGGGAGGCATCCGGTTCGAATCGGCCGACCGCATTATGGAAGGCGACACCGAAGGTACTACCACGTGCATTAGTGCTTATATCGGAAGCTTGCATGCTGTCCCTTATGTTCGGCTACCGGCCCGGTGACATGCCGGCCGGTAGCCACATTGCGGTATTCGATTCTGATTGTCATCGAAGAACTATCGGGAAACGATTAAACCGGAGAATAATCCTAATCCTCCATGTTCTTGAACCTAAGCTTCGATACGGTGATGATCAGAAAAAACACGGCTAAATCAACACACAGAATCGTCAGGATTAGCTCTCAGAGGCTTTTTTCATTCTTAGAATCATTTTGTTCTCCACCATAATTATTATGGATAAGTCCTCACCACCCTGTTCCATACCTTGTCGTCGTAAACTACATTGGAGAGTTAACAGAGCCGGGCGTTTTTGTTGTTTTGCCTGATAATAATAAGAAGACAGGAGGGCAGGCCGTAGCAACTTGTTTGTAGCGGTGGATACATTTAATATGGGATCTTTACAAAAATTAGAATAGTGTTGCATACTATTTAGAGTTATATATAATTATAAATTCACATGGAGGTTACAAAGTTAAGCAAAATGAAGTAAAGGCAGGGATGTTATTTCTTAATTCAATAAACCTTAAAGGAGGTGCATAATGGAAGAAAAAACAATTGTGGATGAGCAAACGGGCAAGATTTATGATTTGGTGCCGGAGAAGACCTGGGATATTATCGCAGCAACATTCAGTATTCTGTATTTGGTTGTTATGCTTGTCGTCTTTTCTCGCCTGCTTTTTGCTCTCTTGGCTAACCACTCTTTACAGGAAGATAATCCCATATACGTGCTAATGGCATACACCGCTATCGGCGGAGGATTAGGAGGTACAATCAATGGAATTCGCAGCCTTATCAAGTGGCATGCCGAAAGAAAGGCTTTTATGCGGCGATATATCTGGAAACACATTAGCCAGCCCTTACTCGGAGTTGCCTTGGCAGCATTGGTGTACGCATTTTTCCGTAGTGGTTTTGTTGCTTTTGGTGGAAACTTCGCGCCAAATGAAAACTTCCCTAATCAGGTGCTTTCGGCATTTGCTATAGGTGCTCTCTCCGGGTATGGTTCTCGCAGGGTTTTAATATGGTTGAATGGGCTTGTCAAAAAGATATTCAAATTGAAAAAAGAAGACAATAGCGGATGAAACTAATACTGACATCGTTGAAACAACAGAATCGGATTTGAAAGACAAATCCGAAGAGTAGGCGAAGGTTTTTTTGAAAGACATAATCTTATTCCGTATAATATCAGCAAAGAAACCACCGTGTCACGGATAAAGTCGATAAAGTAATGATCCAACCTCTTACTATCCGCCCTGGATGTGGTGAAGAGAGAGAAGATATGATAAATTTCACATCAAAATGAGCATATTTACTCTTGATTTTCAGCTATAGCGAGGATATACTCTTATCGGTTTGTAGCTTTTCGGGGGTAACTTACGGTGTGCAAATTGGAAATGTGTGGTGAAAATTCAATCAAAGAAAGGAACAAAACAATGAAAGAAAGAAAAAATGTAAAAGTAAAGTTGGGCTTGCTAAAGACCATTTTGTTGGTGACGGCCGTCCTCGTCATTTGGAGCAGTTCAGCAATAGCTCAGCAAAGTCTCCGTGACCTTGCCAAGGAGTACGGCGTTGACTGGTTGGCCGGCCGATGGACTGCCACAACCGACGACGGTACAACCATCCTGTTAGTGTACAAGTGGGAACTTAACGGACATCTTCTAAGCATGGATTTCAAGATGGGTCAGTATGCTTCGCGGGGCATGATATTTTACGCACCTGACGCCGAAAAGGCCAGCCAGGTAGGCGTTGACAACATGGGCGGAAGGTCCAAGGGACAATGGGAAGTAGATGCCGATGGCAACCTTGTTTCAAAAAGTGAGTATGTTAATGCTGAAGGCGATGTGCGAAGGAGTGGTGCTGTTTACAAGAATTTGGATGCCAAGACTATAAAGATCACGCTCTATGGCCTGAACGAGGACGGCGAGCTTAATGATGAGCCGTGGTTTACTACTGAATTCAAACGCCAGCCCGCCAAGAAAAAAGACGCCGCTAAAAAGTGATACCTCAAATTTGTGTTTTAATAAGGGCACCAAGTAGCGTTGCATTTTTAGTTCGCGGTCAAGTAGCTAAAACCTGTGAAAGGAATTGAGATGAGAAAGAAGATATTTTTTCTCTACGTGTTACTATTTTTTGCCGGCTCCGGCCTGGTATCCGGCAAGGAATCCGAAAAGGGCTGGTTCTCGCTGTTCGACGGAACGCTGGACGACTGGAAGGCAAGTGAGAATACGTCAAGCTTCACTATTCGTGACGGTGCGATTGTGGCAAACGGACCGCGCAGTCATCTTTTCTATGCAGGACCGGTGGAAAATGCAATCTTCACCGACTTCGAACTGAAGGTTGATGTAATGACTAAATCGGGCGCAAACGGGGGCATCTACTTCCATACCGAATTCCAGCCGAAAGGCTGGCCTGATAAGGGTTTCGAGGTACAGGTAAACAACTCTTATGAAAGAGATCCCAGAAAGACAGGCAGTCTTTATATGATACGTGATGTTGACAGGAAGACTGTAGGTGATGATGTTTGGTTTACCGAGCACATAATAGTAAGAGGCAAACGTGTCATTGTCAAAATAGACGATACAAAAGTAGTCGATTGGACCGAGGATGATCCACCTCGCCCGCCGTCACGATTTCCAAAACGAGTCTTATCAAGCGGTACATTTGCCCTGCAGGGACATGATCCGGGCAGCACCGTTTACTATAAGAACATAAAGGTCAGGCCGCTTCCCGTCATAGACTTTGGCCTCGTCGATTATCACGTCCACTTAAAAGGGGGTTTGACCATCGAAGAAGCCGTTAGGATGTCGAAGCGAAGGGGTGTCAAGTTCGGCATCGCACAGAATTGCGGACTTGGCTTTAAAGTCATTAATGACGATGGTTTAAAAGAATTCCTCGAAAAACTCGAAGGCAAGCCCGTTTACAAGGCAATGCAGGCCGAGGGACGAGAGTGGCTGGGAATGTTTTCCCCGGAATGGATTGCAAAATTTGATTACGTCTTCACCGATGCAATGACCTTCACGGATGACAGGGGCAGAAGAACACGGTTATGGATCAAAGAAGAGGTTAGCATTGGTAATGAACAGCGGTTCATGGACATGCTTGTGAAAAAGACCGTAGGAATCCTAAATAATGAGCCCATAGATATTTATGTTAATCCGACATTCCTGCCCGCAGAAATCGCGGGTAGATACGATGATTTATGGATTGAGCAGCGCATGATGAAAGTCATTGAGGCCGCTGTCAGAAATGACGTTGCTATAGAGATTAATGCTCGTTTTATGATTCCCAGTGCCAGGTTCATAAAGCTGGCTAAACAAGCCGGTGCCAAATTTGCGCTGGGGACAAACAACGGCGGGAAAGACCTTGGCAATCTCGAGTACTGTCGAAGAATGATAAGAGAATGCGGACTGAAAGAGAGCGATTTCTTCAAGCCCCGGCCTGCCGGTAAGAGGGCCATCGACCGTTGGAAAAGACGCCGCTAAGCAGCATTACGTATGCTATGGTTTTGTTTGTTAAGTTGGCTTTAGGAGAGATTATGCTGTGGAGGACTTGATTATAAATTTATCCGCTGGAATTCGGCTGAGGATAAACCTTCTTATCGCTATGATCGAATGCGGTAATTTTGAAACTGTATCGCAAAATCCAAAAGCAGAATTCTGTCGATTTGGGGGCAAATATCAGGATTGACATTTCTTCAAACGGCTGTTCTAATGCTCATACGATGAAACGTGAATCAAATAAATCACGAAACACGACTCACGAGCTGCTAGTGACGAGATTCAGGAACATTTCCGTAATTGGCGATGGTGCGATGGCCACCGTAATGGCGATACTGCTCTGTGAAAAGGATATATCCGTACGGATGTGGGGTTATGACCGAGAGCAGTTGGAACAGATAGAATTAGCCGGCGAGAACATCAAATTTCTAACCGGCTACAGACTGCCTAAAAACCTTGTGTTTGAGCCTGACGATGACCGCATAATGGCTGATGCAGACTTGATTGTCTCCGCCGTCCCTTGTCAGTTTGTCCGTCAGGTTTTCGAACGTTTAAAGGCCTATGTTCCTGAAGGAGTCCCTATTGTCTCAACCGCCAAGGGAATTGAAAATGATACTCTACTCCGTCCTACACAGATATTAACCACTGTACTCTGGGGAAACCAGGCAACCGTCGACGAGCAACGAGCGATGAGATTCGCGGTACTCTCCGGCCCTACTATTGCCGATGAACTGGCCAGGAAGCTGCCGGCCACCGCCTGTGCAGCCGCGGCCGATGAACAGTTGGCCAAAGACGTCCAATCCACTTTCAATTGTTCCTGGCTTCGCGTTTATACTAATACAGACGTTGTCGGCGTCGAACTGGCTGCCGCCTGCAAGAACATTATTGCCATCGCCGCCGGCATTATAGATGGTATAGGTGCCGGGGACAATGCAAAGGCCGCCCTGTTATGTCGCGGGCTTGCTGAGATTACCCGCCTCGGTATCGCCTGCGGTGCAAGGCCGCAGACTTTTGCAGGATTGACCGGTTTGGGTGATTTGGTAACTACCTGCATCTCGCCGAAGGGAAGAAACCGCTCTTTCGGTGAGAGAATTGGCAAAGGCCAAAACGTGGAGGCCGCACAGCGGGCTACTGAATCCGTAATTGAGGGCTTCGCCACTTGCAAATCAGTAATTACACTTGCAGAAAAGTACTGTGTTGAGATGCCGATAACGCAGGCGGTCTATGAGGTGCTCTTTGAGGATAAGCCGGTACAAACCGCAATCACTGATTTAATGAAGCGCCGACTCAAAGCTGAGTAGAATCCAAAACCCGGTGACTAATTCGCTTATAATGTCCTATAAGGTTTGTCTTTTTTCTTTTTGGAAAATTTGCAGAAAATTCTGTCCCCTGTGTTGATTCCTTTTTACCAAGAGAAGGCCAATATTTTATATGAGATAATTTTTTTTAAAAAGTTTTTTCACTTTGACGCTATCCACTCCTCTTACAAGCCGAAATTATATCATAAATAAGGTCTCAGTGGGCTGCCGAAACCGCAGTTATTATAGGATTAAAATAACTTGTTTTCCGGTTGCTGCAGTCCTGTACATCAGTTTGTTGGATAATGCCTCATTATTTACGGTTGGGGTTGGCCGATTGGAGGTTGTTTCTTATATTTTAGATGGCATCTTATCTTAATTAACCTATATCTGATTTGGTGTTGATTGCGAGGCATAACGCACGAAGTGAGGAAGAGTTTATGTTGCAATTTTTGAAAGACCGCACATGTTCAGTGGTGCCGATTTTGAGGAATGTTGCAGGTTTGTGTCCGGTTGGTGTGAACATGGGCGATGATGCCCTGACGATGGCACAACTTGCCGATAACGGTAAGGGCATAACTTTAGTTGCCGGAGATTATAAAAGTCTTCCGCCCGATATAAAAGCGGGCAGCGTCGACTGGCAGAGATGGGCTATCGAGACTATACGTCAGACGAATAGCCGAGGTCAGTTTCGGGGAAAAGACGTAATAGCTGCGATATCGCCGTCGGAGTTGTTTATCGATCATATAAAGATGCCTGTGACAGATGGAAAAAGCCCAACTAAAGATTCGGTTGATAAGGCTGTCATTTTGAAAATAAAACAAAAGCTGCCGTTTGATCCTGCTAATGCATTGATAAAGTACATCCCCGCAGAAGAGGGTCATGCTGTGGTGATAGCGGCCGAAAGAAAAATTATCGATAGACATTTGGCGATATATGAGAAGGCCGGACTGACCATTAAATCTATTGGCGTTTGGCCGATTGCAATGGCAAAGAGCTATACAAATTTTTTCGGCAGGCGTCAGGCGGATGTCAACACCGTTGTATACCTGATTGATATAGAGCCGAATTGTACGAACGTTGTAATTTGTCGCCATGAAAATCTGCTTCTTGCTCGCTCAATTTCTTTAGGAGCAGGACAGCTTGACAGTGATGAGATGGTTGCCAGGTTTGTAATGGAATTGGATGCCTGCAGGCGACACTTCACTTCGATGTACAGAAAGGCTCACATAGAGCGTATAGTCTTTCTGTCGGGCAGAGCGGTAGAAAAAGAAATATGTGTAACAATAGCAAAGCGGTTGGAAATGCCCGCGCAGATGGGAGATTGTTTGGCGGCGGTTCAGGTGGCCGATCCCTCTGAGACCGGTGTGGATAGAAGAGATGGTCAAGTTCACTGGGCCATCGCATTTGGGCTGAGCTTATCATGAGAAAGTTGAGAAAGAAAATCTGTCGAGCTTAAAGTTGTGTGCCTGTACCCGTGATACACCATGTATGAGAGGCCTTTAACTTTACTTTTTGGGATTATTCGACGGGAGGATATAAGAAATGCTTAATATCAATTTTGTACCTGATGATTATGTCAAAAGCAGCGAAACACGAAGAACGAATTTGATTTATCTTGTGTTGTTTGCTGTGGTTATGGCGGGTTTGGGCGGTACGTTTGTAACCATAAAAATAAGTCAGAGAACCATTGCCCAAAAGGAACAATATTTAAGTAAAAAAGCGGCTGAGGCACAGCAGGCGATTGAACAATATGAAGCGCTGCAGGCAAGACGCAAGGTGATGTTAAAGACAGCTCTTACTACTGCAGAACTGATTGAGCCGGTTCCGAAAAGTGTCATGCTGGCTTCGCTTACAAATAATTTGCCGTCGGGTGTATCGCTTTTGAGACTAAATCTCATTCAGAAAGAGCCCAGAAAAACGAATCAGGCTGCGCCGACAAATAAATACAGACAGGCGCAGGCTAAAAAGGCCTCTGACAATGAGTCACCGGAGAAACTGTTAGAGACATTTATTGATATTGAAGGTGTTGCGCCAACCGACCTTCAAGTTGCTGAATATATTAAGCAACTCTGTAATTCGGCTCTCCTGGACAATGTCGCTCTGGTCGAATCCAAGGAGCACGAAATCGATGAAATAACATATAGGCGTTTCAAGCTGACGGCAATGCTTAGTAAAAACATTCATCTTAGTCAGGAGGAAATTGACGGGATAAGATCCAGGGGAAAGACAACGGCATGGAATTTACGAAGATAACAAGGCGTGTAAAGCATAATACGGGATGATAGATATCAGATATGAGGTGAGATTATGAATGGCGGTTTAAGAAAAGCTATATTTTTCGTTTTGATAGTATGTGTGGCTGTGGCTGGGTACCAATATATGATTAGGCCCGCTAACAGGCATCTATATGAGACAAAAGAACGTGTTCAGGCCAAACTGGACAAATTAGAAGAGTTTGAGAAAGCCAGCGCCGCCGCCGAGGGACTCGAAAAGCAGCTTGAGCAATTGCAGGAGGCTATCACTTTTTTTGAAAGCAAGCTGCCGCCTACAAGTGAGATTCACAAGGTCCTCGAGCAGGTAACCGTAATTGCGCAAAAGCAGGGGCTGAAGCCCAAAACTATTCGAACTCTCCAGAAAAAGGACAACAGCGGATATGTAGAGCAGCCCTTAAAGATGGGTTTGGTAGGTGATTTTAATTCCTTCTATTCCTTCCTCCTGGAGCTTGAGAAACTTCCAAGGATTATGAAGATCAGGGAACTTAGCCTGGATAAGGAAAAGGAGATCGAGGGCAAGATAGAAGCTCAATTTATTGTGAGTATATTTTTCCAGAATAAAACCAGTTAATTCGTCTTTGCAGGTTAATACTCACCAATTAACAGTTATAAATTATTATCTTTGGTGGAGATTGAATATGTTATCTTTTTTACGTGAACATGGTTTCGGAGATTCGCAGGCGCAGGAAACGACGAAATCGTCAATCGGGGAGGCAGGCGATGGTCGAGACCGCAGGTCACCCGGCTCCTCTTCTGAAAAAGACCAGCAATATCTTACCGTGGCGGCTCAGGGTAAAGATGTGCGAAAGATGACTATGTTGCTTGCTGTTTTTTTTGTTATAGGTCTTTTGTGTCTTTTGTTTATGATAAAAAAGAGCGTGCCCCAATCAGCGACTGCTGCCTCGGATAATGCAGAAGAAGGCCAGATTGAGAAGGCCATCGAGCGAATTACAGGTGTTGGGTCGGAAATGTTTAAGAGGATGGACCAGATTGTTAAGAAATTTTATGAGTTTTCGGACGTAGAGCAGGTAGGCGTCAATGAACTCGCGAAAAATCCTTTTGAACGTCAAATATTTCTGGCTGACGGTCCTGAAACATCCGATAGTAAAGAAGCCGAATTATTAAGATTAAGGCAGCAGAGGTTGAGCCAGAGAAAAAAGGGCATGCAGTTGTTGACCATTTGTCAAACCGATCAGGGCAATTTCTGTATGATCGATGATAAAATCCTATATGAAGGGGATACAGTAAAAGGATTCAAAGTGGTTCAAGTTGGTGATGATTTCGTTAAGCTTGAAGCAGAAGGTGTTGAAACAGTATTNNAACAGTATTGAAGTTATCAAAATGATGATATCAAACGCCAAGAATGATGTTGGATGCGGGCTCAAAGATACGGGTATCAATGGGCTCAGTGTTCTTTATTTTCCATTGAAGAAGTCCTCCGAGTCACAGAGGTCTATGGCCGGGAGAGAGAAGAGATATTTGTTGAAAATGCCGCGTAATGAGCAAAAGGGTAAATGTAACTTATGAACAGGTACTCGCGTTAAAAAAGCTGCGAGGACTTATATTGTTAATTGAGGGAATGTGACATGGCAGGTACAGATGTAAAGGCTATATTAGAAAAGGCTATTGAAAATGAAGCGAGTGACGTACATATCAACGTCGGGATGCCGCCGGTTTTGAGAAAGAATACAGAACTACTCGATACGGATTTTCCTGAAGTCACCAATGAAGATGCGAAAAAGATGGTTCTTTCAATGATTGGCCAGGAAAGATACAAAAGGTTCCACGAATTCAGAGACCTTGATTTCTCCACAACCCTCGACGACGGCCATCGCTTCCGTGTTAACGCGCATTATCAGCGTGAAACTATTGCGATTGCATTTAGGGTGATTCCGAACGAGATCCCTACGATAGATTCCCTGAACCTGCCCCCCATAGTGCAGGAACTGGCGGATCTGCCCAGGGGTTTGGTGCTCGTAACCGGACATACCGGTTCAGGCAAAAGCACCACGCTTGCCTCGATAATTGGATTGATAAACTCAAAATATGGAAAGCATATAATTACCCTGGAAGATCCCATCGAATATGGATTAGAGAATGACAGAAGTATGATTGAGCAGAGGGAAATAGGCTCTGACTGTCCGGATTTTGCATCGGGACTCAAGCATATATTAAGGCAGGACCCTGATATCATCATGGTTGGTGAAATGAGAGACCTCGAAACTACGAGTTTTACTATTACCGCCGCAGAAACAGGACACCTTGTATTCAGCACGCTGCATACTATCAATGCCCCGCAGACGGTTGAGCGTATTATTGATATTTATCCGGCAAATCAGCAGAACCAGATTCGAACGATGCTCTCGAATACGCTGCAGGCCGTTATAACCCAGACCCTGTTTAGAAGGGTAGATGAGCCGGGGATGGTACCTTGCACGGAAATTTTGCTCTGCACTTCAGCTGTAAGGAACTGCATTCGCGAGAACAGAATCTACGAGATTCCCAATGTTATTGAGACCTCGAGAAGAATCGGTATGCAGAATCTCGATCACAGCATTGCTGAGATGTATTTCAAGGGTTACATAGACAGAGAAGAAGCAATTACAAGGTCAGGCAATCCCGGCAAAATGGAGAAGTTGCTTACTCCAATGGAGCAATTTGAAGTTGTACAGACAACGGAAGCCGAAGAGCTAAACATAGAATAAGCAGGTTATATAGATATGTTCGAAGAATCATCCCAACAAACTGCTGCCACTGTCCAGGAGCAGCAGCAAGTTCAGACGTCAGAAAATGAGGATTGGCCCAGTGATGCAAGTGTGCCGGTTTCCACCGAGCCTTACCAGCAAGACGATGAGCAGGTAAGCAGGCTGAAAAAAATACAGAAATTCAAATTTGAATTCGGACCAAGCAAAAAGGATATTCTAAGCTTTACCAATCAGCTTTCGGTTATGATTCGCGCCGGTATCAGTCTTCTTGATGCTCTTGAGTCGATTGGCGAGCAGTGTGAAAAGCAAAAATTCAAAGCCATCATTTACGATTTGAAGAACCAGATCGAAGCCGGACAAAGTTTTTCTCAGGCCCTTGCTGAGCATCCAAACGTATTCAGCAATCTTTATATAAATATGGTGGGTGCGGCAGAAGTTTCAGGCTCACTCAGTGAAATGTTACAAAAGTTAGCGGAGTATCTGGATAGGGAAGCTGAAACCAGTTCACAGGTTAAATCAGCTTGCGTTTATCCGGTCATCATTGCTGTTATGGCTATAGCCGTGACAATTTTTCTGCTCGTTTTTGTTTTGCCCAGGTTTACAGTCGTTTTTGCAGGGAAAGAGCATCTTTTGCCCCTTCCAACCAAGGCTTTGATGGCGACCAGTGCATTCCTGCGGACCTACTGGTATTTTTTGATACCTGCTGTTGGAGCTGGTTTGTGGGGATTTTGGTACTTTGTCAGAACAAATGTCGGCAAGATATGGTGGGACAAGATGAAATTGGTTGTACCGCTTATAAAGACGCTCTGCCGGTGTCTTTATATAACAAGATGCCTCCACACGATGGGTGTGCTCAGCAAGGCAGGAGTGCCTATTCTGAATACAATTTCGATAACCGCTCAAATAGCCGGAAACTTCTTTTACAAGGAGATGTGGCTTGGAGTTTACGATGATGTTCGACAGGGCAGAAAGATAGCGGATAGTTTACAAGCCCATGCAAGAGGAGCGGGCAAACGCTCCGGATTGATGCCCGGAAATGTCGTACAAATGATTAGAAGTGGCGAAGATTCAGGTACGATGAGCGACGTGCTCAGAGATGTTAGCGAATATTACTCCAGAGAGCTAAAAACCATCATCAAGACTGTGACTTCAATGATAGAACCTATAATGATAGTCTTGATGGGTATTTTGGTTGGCTTTATCGCCATGAGTATTATTCTGCCTATATTTAAGATGTCCAGTCTTGTCGCTGCGGGCAAATAACAAAATTGGTGGGGGTGAGATACCAAATGCAAGGTAGAAAATACGAGGGTGGTTTTTCATTTATTGAGGTCTTGATTGCAATCGTATTAATCGGTATTGCAGTTGCATCTCTTATTGCTGCCAACAGCTCATTTACAAGGGCTAACGCTGCCGGTACCGAATTGTCAACCGCAGAATTTCTCCTTGAGCAGATAAAGGAACTTACTTTCGTTTTGCCGGTAGTTGATCCTAATTCCGGTATTGCGACATTCGGTCCGGAAGCGGATGAGACTACGCTGGCTGACTATGACGATTTGGATGACTTTGACGGTGCGGTCTTTTCGCCGCCTATTAGTAGTTACAAGGCGACCTTGAACGGATTTGCCGCCTACACTCAGGAGGTTACTATTGAAAATGTCAGCCCGACAGATTTTGAGCAGGTTATGGCAGACCATGGCAGCAACTTTGTCAGAGTGACTGTAAAAGTCTTTTACTCCTCTAAGCCGATCGTCTCGGCGGACTGGATTCGAGCTTCGTATGTGGAGCCTTAGAGCGTATCTTAATCGAGGAGGGCAGGGGTTTGTTTTTGCGAAATACCGGGAAACTTCAGACCTTAAGAAAACATGAGATGAAAAATGAAAAACACCGGGAACAAAAATGGTTTTGGCATTGTGGAATTGCTGGTTGCTATGGCGATAACGTCTATACTGCTTGTCGCGGTAGCTGTGGCTTTTCACGCCTCGATGATGAGTTATCGGGAGAATGAGGATCTTTTCCTGGCCGTCAACAGGGCACGCCAGTCTTTGTTTAGGATAACAACGCAACTTCGCACGGGATATTGGGTTGACCCCAATGCGCCTAACAATGAATGCAGCTTTTTTACCGCCGATGGGAGCGATATAACGTATAGATTTAACACCACAGACAACAAACTGTATCTGATTACAAATGACATTACCACCGACAGTGATTATGTACTTTGTGACAATGTCTCTGCCATGACTTTCGGCAAGACCACGCGCACCGTCGAAGGAATGACTTCTGTTGTAAGTGTCAATATCTCTATGACCGTTGAAGTAGGCAATGCCCAGCGGACTCTTACCTCTGCAGCCGTCATTAGAAGAGATTTTAGCTTCTCCAACTAACATCGAATCGCCAGTTACATTATTCGCTTTATAATAAAACACACACATCAACCATTGTATCAACAGATTTTTATGAAGGGATAGAAAGGCCTCTTCGTTCATTTCTAAAACCCCAAAAAATTTCTTGACTTTTCTTTGTTTTTTAATCATAGTGTATTTTCCGCTTAACAGGGCGGTTAGCTCAGTTGGCTAGAGCGCCTGCTCGACACGCAGGAGGTCACTGGTTCAAGTCCAGTACCGCCCATTGCTAAAACCTTGTTGTCAATCGCAGACAGCAGGGTTTTTTTATTGCCTAACACGCTTGCTTTCAAGGGGTTATGATTCAACACGATTTGGTGTGGATTTGGCTGGCCATTGCCAATTGTGGATAATTCGTCTGTTGTAAAGACACCCGTGTGTGCGCCTTTTTGTACACTATTTTGCATATTGTGTGCGCCTTTTTGTACACCACCTTTATCGTTGTCGGTTCCGGTTGCTATAATTTCTGCAACTTCAGCCTTTGCCTGTGGTATTGGCAGAGCTTCAATCGCAAAATTCTCATCTCCATGTACAACATGAGTATAAACGGACATTGTCATATCAGTTTTAGAATGTCTGGCAAGCCTCTTAACAACGTGAGGCTGTATCCCTTTTCGCGCAAGCATAGTAACAAAACTATGTCGGCAGGCGTGCAGGTGAACAGTTTTTCCGTCAATGGTCTTTTCTATGCCAGCCCACTTAAGGTCTCTGTTGAGTACGTGTAGCATTGTTGATGGTACTTTCACAATGTTATCCGCAGGCATAGCTTTAGGGTTTTTGGATTTCCAGTCTTTTAGCAAAGATACCAACCAGTTATGCAGCGGCAGAGTTGTTGATTTGCTGTTTTTGGCCATCTTGGCCCGCACCATTAGATAAGGATTTTCAACTTCAAAAATGACATCGGCCCATGTTAGACCTCGCACCTCATCAACACGCAAACCTGTGTATAACATCAAGCTATAGATCAGTCGCCGTTCCACACCCAACCTTTGGAGTTTGTTAATCGTATTCACTGATAACTTCTGCCCCTGTCTGCACTCCAGTGGTCGTCGGTACGCAACGTCCAGAAGCAGTCCTATCTCTTGAGGTGTCAAGGGCCTGGCCTCCCGCACTCTGTTTGTTTTTTCATCTCGCCTTTTTAGTCCGGCAAGGGGGTTGTCCTCAAGTATACCCCTCCCTATTGCCCAATAAACAAAATAACGCAAGTGATCAGTATAGACATTTACTGTTCGGTCCGAAGCTCCGGCTTTCTTGCTCTTTATCACAAATTCTTCAACCGGATGTAACGTAATATCTGCTGGTGTGTCAAATCCACACTCTTCAACAATGGTTTTTATACAGCGTTTTACTTCTTTGCGATGTTTGAGTTTCGTGCCTTTGCTTTCAAGGTGTGTGATGTAATCCTCAAGGTGAACATCAACGATTGATTGTTTGCTTAATCGCTGTGCTTTTTTAGCCTGTCCGCTGGCTTCCAGGGCTTCTACAATTGGCTTTCGGATTAGTGGTGCAATTTCATCAACAGGCGGTATAGAACGACCAGCCCTTAGCAATTGCATATTTTTTCGTAATTCACCCAAAACCAATTCAGAAGCGGTCTTGTCTGTACAAAGACTTATCCTACAGCGTTTTCCATAATAGTTATTATAAAAACCCGCCCATTTATTCTGCTCATGTAGATATTTCTTGCCGTCAGCGGTAAGATATGCTTTGACTTTTCGGCTTTTACCCGTGTTGACCTCTATGTACTTTCGGCCTGTGTCTCTTTCAGTATGAATAATTACATTTTCTGGCAATGCCCTTGTATGTTTAGGTTTACAAACTGCCATAATTTCACCTTGCCTTTTTCTTTTTCTTGCCCTTTTTCTCTACCAGTTCAAGCCCTAAGACCTTTGCCAGCTTTGCCGCTGTTGGTAGTGTCAGGGTACGCTTGCCGTTAACAAAATAACTCAACTGTGATTCTGTAAGTCCCGATTCCTTAGCTATCCGATAGCGGCTCACTTTGGATTCAATAAGTGCCTGTTTCAATCGCTTTTCTATGTCATCGCATCCACATTTCATACTTGAAATTATACAGTGAACAAGCTACTTGTCAAGTACGAAGTACGCATTTTTTTGTTTTTTTTATATTTTGTTATATTCTTTTCAGCAGGTCTAATCAGAGACTTTATTCTAAGCTGCGCAGAGTATAGGGGGTGGAATATACGTAAGGCGCAGTTGCAGACGGCTGTTGAAGCGGTTTTTCCAATCTTTGTTTTCAAGCTGTTATCAAACATTGTGTCTTTGCTCTTATATTCTCAAAATACCTTCACGGCTGTTGCTCAACGGCCGTTGACAGACGTTAGTTTTATTTTTTGCCTGAGTTTTTGCCATAGCTGTTTCCCTTAGTAAAACCAAGCTGCTGTTTCCGCTTCTGCCTTTTCTTGACTACAAACTCATCAGTTCCAAACTTTTCCCAGCGGTCGCTGATAGCATACAGGCTCTTATCCTTTTGCAGCCCAAACCCTGACTTAGTTATATCAATCAGCCCTACGCGGACAAGCTCATCAATTCCTTTGGTAAACTTTTTCTGCGTTATACCCCACTTCTCTAATGCCTCATCGTAGGTAAATTGAATTTCGCCCTGATTGGCAAGATAGTATGCCTTCTTACGTCTTGGCGCATGTTCTATCGGCTTCCATTGGCACTTATACAGAAATATCATATACACCTGACAGGCAGCAGCGGTTTTCAAGCCCAGAAACGCTTTTGACGTAACAGCCCTGCGTTCCACAAACATCCTATTCCACTTGACATCTTTGAATTTCTGCTCTCTTGTTTTCAATCCGTCTATTTTGCTCTTTTTAGCCATACCAAACAAACCTTACTTGCGCAACAGTTAAGTTGCCGTTTTGTCAATATCCGACCATTAACACATATTCTCAAATCTCATTTCTAAACCGCCTCGAAACACCCCTTAGAGTACAGAATTTTGATAGCAAATTTAATTAACTGTTGCGCTTAGACCTGCTATTTCGATAACTTTTCCGCCTTCGCCTTCTTTTGCAATCATCACAATATCTTTGTCTGGGCTTAAGCTCCGCTCCGCAATCTGGACAAGGCCGGATATTGGCAGTATTAATTAGCGGATCATCTTCAGCAATACCAACATGCTTTTGATACAGTGAATAGACCAATTCTTTCAATCCTAAATCCACCGATGTAGGCAATACCACCTTTTCAAAATATCCGCACCGCTTACCCTGCACTACAAGACAACAGTCCTTAACCAAACAACCGCCGGAACCATGGTCATAATTGCAACAGCCAGGCATTTTGTTTTCAGGGCTTGTACTACCCCTTAAAAAAGCGATAAGGCCTACAGTTTTTTTCTGTTTAATCATGAGGTTGCCTCTCGGAAACTTTCAGATCGAAATATTGCCGTAACATTGAGTTAAATTGGTTCCATTATTTTCCCTTCAGTTCTGCTGGAGTTGAGATGTACGTAAGCTCGTTGACAAAGCCGCAGCCATCACAAGCTCTGCATTCCGCGTTATTCTCATCAGCCCCGCAATACCTGCAGACTGCATAGGGCAGAGCGAAACGAAATATCCGCTTTACATTCCCTATCTCCGCCGTCAAATTCTCAATCTTGATATACCTATAAAACAAATCCCCGGCTTCCTTGCCCTCCCGGACCGTCTTAAGCATGTCATTGAGCTGCTTAATCATCTGCCTGTACTCGTTGGCCCTCTCAAAATATTTGACAAGATGTTCGGGCACCTGCTGGCCTTTCGAATCAAGGATTTTTTTCTCCGGTACTTTCATTTCATATTCAGACTCACCTCGCTTGACTTTGCGAGTATCAGCCCGAGAAACCCGTTTTTCAGGCTTAGAATCAGGTCTATCCTCTGAACTGTTCATACCATAGCTTTTCAACTCGGACTGAATCATAAAGACATATCTCTAGGTAACTCCGACGTGATTTGCGATTTCTCTCGTCGATATTTTCGACCATTCCTCGTCCTTTAGGATTTTCTCGATGATCCCTTTTGCTGTCCCGGGCTGACGCGGGAAAGCATTCGTCTTGTTCGCCGAGAATGACAAATATATGGCATCTCGCTGAGTGCCTTCTTTAATATTGGCTTCGATATATTTCTTGCCGAGCTTCCTGGCTGCAGCTACCCTGTGATAGCCATCCCAAAGGTAGTTACTTTTTCCATCGGCGATGATTTCAACCGGAGGGAATACCGAACCATCCTTCATCAATGCGGCATAGCGAGCCACAACTTTATCTTCCACCGGACGCTGCTGTGTTTTGCCGTCTATCCAAATGTCTTTTAGAAATAATTGCTTTTTCATATTATTTTCCCTTGGTTAACAATACGTTAATGTTGGTTTAATTGAATATTGAAGGCAGATCGTCTTACGATTAAGCGGCATTTGCAGGGCAAGTAATAGCGTGCCGATTCGCAATTTAACCGTTGACGCAGGCGCACAGCTTTGGTATGATTCACTTTGTCGATTATTTTTGTGGGCTGTCGTTGGCACGGCAGCCCTGTTTCTTTGACTTAACATTGCTCCGCCGCCTTCCGTGCTTGAAACTTTGCCATATCGCAGTCGCATTCCAAAAACAGCTCGATATCTGACATTTTCCACCTTATGGCTCCAGAAATTTTTACTGTTTTTGGCAAATGCCCCGATGCCCTATAGCGCCAGACGCTTCTGACAGAAGTTGACAGCATCTTTGCCAGTTGTTTTGCACTGACTAATTGAGAGTTTTCGGTAGTCATTGTTGATCCTTTCAAAAGAAACAATAAGTTCTGTTCTAAGGCTTTTTGGCCTTCCTACTGTTGCGTCTGAAAGGCACAAATGGAGGATAAACAGATGACAGAACTACAAAAAAATGACTATGGTTGGACAGACAATGCCACAAGTCTTTTTAATTCAGGGGAATATGACATCGAAAAAAGTAAGAAAAAATTGGATGGGTTTATCCCTTAGGGGATAATGAGGGGACAAAACTTATCAGTGTATGTCTTCAGCAGTAATGAGACAAAAAGCATTCTAAATTAGGAGACGATTTCAACTCCT
>JAABXR010000070.1 GCA_011776225.1 Phycisphaerae bacterium | reverse complement strand
CGAGCTACGGTATAAGCAGTACTAAAGAACAAGTACGAAAAAATAAACTTTTTTTGCAAAACGAACCCAATTTCAGAAAAAGTCAAATGAACTTAAGTAATTTATTAACAATGGTTTATGATCAATTGGACACTTGGTCAATTAGGAAAAACGAACCCAAACGAACCCAAAACGAACCCAANNAATGACCGTAACATCTATTATACCAAAGGATTATGAAAATATGTCAAATTGGGCAATTTGTGTAAACGAACCCAATTCAAACCCAATTCAAACCCAATTCTTGTCCGCCGTCAATGTGGCGGATCAGAAACAACATATGCTGCCGCGTATAATGATTAATCCTCGACCGGTAAATATTTTGGCTTGTGTGTGTTCTTATGCCCATAAAAAGCAGGGCTGGGGTACAGTTATTTTCTGTCAATGTCCGGCATTTTGGGTGGAAGGGTGCGATCTGCGCGCAAGAGCAGGGCTGGGGTGCGGAGAAGGGAGAGAAAGCGAGAACCCCCAGCCCTGTAAGAGGGCTATAGTGATTGTATATCAAAGTGAAGGCAAATGCATCACTATTTTTCTTTGGATTTTTTCTTTTCCTCTTTCCGCTCAGGTTCCTTTTTGTCGGCAGCTTCTTCAGCGGCGGCCTCTTCAGCGGCGGCCTGTGCTTCGGCGGCCTTTTCGGCAGCTTCCTTTGCGGCCTGTTCTTCGGCGGCCTTTTCGGCGGCCTCTTTTTCAGCGGCCTTTATTGTCTCGGCGTCGACGCCTTCAGGTACGACGACGACGCTGATGTTAGCGGTCAGTTCGTTGGCGAATTTAAGCTTTACCTGTGCGGTCCCGACNNCTCGCCCAGGGCGACGTCCTCATCGGCGACTTCAAAGCCCTGGTCCCGCAGGTTCTGCGCAATCTGGGGTGGTCCTACCGAGCCGAACAAAACGCCAAGTTCGTTTGCCTTTGCGGCGACGACGGCCTCGGCACCTTCCACGGCCTCGGCAACCTTCTGGAGCTTTTCTTCTTCGAGCTTTCTTTGTTCTGCGCGTGCGGCCTTTTCTTTGGCGATTGCGCGGAGATTGGCATCGGTGGCGGGCTTTCCGAGTCCCTGTGGGAGAAGGTAGTTTCTTGCATATCCGTCGTTGACATCGACAACATCTCCGAGCCAGCCGAGCCCCCTGATATCATCACAGAGCAGAATCCTCATTATCATTATCCTTTCCGGTCAATCGGCGTCTGCCGGTCCGTCAGGCGGCGGTGGTCGGTTGTTAAGAGCACCGTTTGACCCCTTAACCAAATCTTATGCTGAGTACGGCAAAAGCGCGATGTGTCTTGCGCGTTTGATTGCCTTTTTTGCTTTTCTCTGACAGCCGGCACAGTTTCCGCTTCGCTTTCGCGAATAGATTTTGCCGCGATTTGTCAGTAGCTTTTGCAGTGTTCCGACGTCCTTGTAGTCGATGTATTTAATTCCGTTTCTGCAAAATCGACATTGTGTCTTCTCGCGGGCGCCTGGTGTGCCGAGTCGTTTTCTTCGGGTTTGGCGGCCCTGGCCGAAGCTCGAAGTTTTGTTATCTGTTTTTCTTTTTATTGTTCTTGGCATCTTTTACCTTCAATTTTCGTTGCGGCAGAACAGTGTATCGGGTGACCTGTCCGGCCGACAACCTTAGAATGGTATATCATCTGAATTATGTTCGGCCTGACCGGTTGTGTGGCCTGTGTTTTGGTCAGGTTCCCTGGCACCTGATCCCGATGTGCCTGGTAGAAACTGGAAGTTTTCAACGGTTACCCTGTGTTTGCTTCTTTTTGTTCCGTCCTGGGCTGTCCATGAGTCGAATGTCAGCCTTCCTTCAACAAACAAGGGCCTTCCTTTGCTCATGTACTTGTTAATGTTTTCAGCGGTCCGGCCAAAGGCGCGGCAATCCACAAAACATGTCTCTTCCTTTTTGTCGCCGTCCCTGCTTGTCCATCTGCGGTTGACTGCCAGTCCGAAATCAACGACAGCAGTCTGGCTGGGTGTGTAGGACAATTGCGGGTCGCGAGTTAGATTGCCCATCAGTAAAACTTTGTTAAAATTACTCATTTCAAACTCCCTTCCTTACAGGTATAAGCTGTTTGGTCGTATCAATCGGCAGCGTCTTTTTCCTTTTGGTCTTCTTTTGTTTCCAGCGGTTTTGGTTCGATGGCGTTGGCCGGGCCGGGTTCGAGAGGCGGCTGTGGTTCGACGGCGTCGGCCGGCTCAGTTTCGGGCGGCTGCTTTGGTTCGACGGCGTCGGCCGGCTCAGTTTCGGGCGGCTGCTGTTGTTCAGCGGTGTCGGCCGGCTCAATTTCGGGCGGTTGCTGGGGTTCAATAGTATCCAGAATGTCGGGGACGGTTGACTGCCGGAGGTCGTCGTCTTCGGGTTCCTCAAAGGACTCAGTATCTTCGTCCTCGTCGGCCTCCTGCGGAATTTCTTTTTCCTTTTCCTTCTCTTCGAGGTCTAATTGCTTTTCGTCCGGTGTGCCGTGCATGTCTTCTTCGATGTCTTTTTCATCCCTTGCCTCTGTGCTGAGAATCAGGACACGCAGGATTTGTTCTGAGAGTTGTACATCGTTTTGTATTTTTCGAATGGCGGAGCCATCAGCCCTGAAGAAACAAAGTACATACGTAGCTCTGGATTTTTGGTTTATATCGTAAGCGAGTTTTCGCTCGGCCCAGTTTCTTATTGAGACCGTCTCGGCATCAGACCTTTTCAAGACTTTTTCGATGGTCTTGACGGCGGCATCCCAGTCGGATGCCAGAGCGGAATCAACAAGAAACATTGCTTCATACAGTTTTTTTACGGCGGTTTCCAATCCAAATACCTCCCGTTAAAATTAAGTTGTCATTTATTTTTTTATCCACTATTAAATTTATTCATAGTTACTTCAATGCCGTTCTCCAGCCAGGAAAGAACGGCCTGTTTTGCCCTCTGGATGGCCTCATCGAGGAGTTCTCTATCCTGCTTTTGCGGCTTATCGAGGACAAAATCGACGGCGTTTTCTCTGCCGCTTTGCCCGATTCCGATTCTCAAACGGGCGAACTTTTCGGTTCCAAGCTTTTCGATAACATCAGCGAGGCCGTTATGACCACCGGCCGAACCGGCGGATCTAATCCGAATCTTTCCCGGGGGCAGGGCCATATCATCGGAAACAACAAGCAAGTCGGTCAAATCAAGCTTGTAAAAACCAACTGCTGTTGCAACGGGGTGGCCGCTGCGGTTCATATACCGCCAGGGCTTTAACAATATTAACTTTTTATCCGAAAATTCTCCGAGCCCGAATCGAGCCCCGAATTTTCTTTTTCTTACTTCTATGTTTAACTGTTCTGAGAGCGAATCAATTACTTCGAATCCAATGTTGTGCCGGGTATTTAGATATTCGTTGCCGGGATTTCCCAGCCCGACTACAATCCTGGTGGCCTCGGCCATAGCATCAAATTCTCTTTTCGGTATTGGCCTTAGTCGTTTCAGGAATCCACCGAGTGGGGAGTTCCATGCTCGACTTTTTGGATTCACTCTTTTGCCTTTTCTTGCTCGGGCTCTCCTTCTTCTTCCTTCTTTGCCTCAGTAATCACTTCAGGAGCAGCCGGTTCCTCTTCTTCCTCGATTTCTTCAGCGGCTTTTGCCGCGGCGACGAGACTACAGGTAACAAGGAGTATTTCCGGCGAGCTTGCCAGGCTGGCGCCTTCGGGAAGTTCGACATCAGCTGCGTGCAGTGTGTCTCCGACGTCCATATCCGTTACGTTTACAACGATGCTTTCGGGGATATTAGCGGCCTGACATTCGATTTCGAGGTGGTCTGTATGCTCAGTAATAACGCCACCTTCCTGTGTTCCTTTTGCGGTTCCTTTGAGTTCTATCGGGACCGATACCTTGATAGTCTCTGTTATGTCGACTCTTACGAGGTCTGCATGGATGATATTTTTTCCGAGATAATCGTATTGCAGGTCTTTTACGAGGACTTTTTGGGTTTTTTTACCGATCTTTAAGTCCATGATTCGATGTCCGTGATGTAGTCCTACGACCATATCGTGCTCATCCAAAGAGATTGCCTCGGGCTCCATTTTATGGCCGTAGACAATTGCCGGTATTCTTCCCTGCTTGCGTTCTTTTGCGGCGGCTTTTGAGCCGGTGTTTTCTCTGATTTTCGCTGTCAGTTTCAAAGTTTTTTCCATAATCCCCTCTTACAATATTCAATATTCAGTGAACAGGTTGCTAACCGATTCGTTTCTGTGGATTCTTTTTATTGCCTCTCCTAACATAGACGAGACAGTTAGTACTTTGATATCTCCCCGGTCCCGGGCTTCATGAGTCAGGGGTATTGTGTCTGTGACTACAATTTCATCGATCGGAGCCTCCCTAAGCCGTTCCAAAGCCTGTCCGGCGAAGACTCCGTGCGTGGCGCCGATGTAAATTTTTTCCGCTCCCCGGTCTTTGACGAGCTTTGCGGCACTGCAAATGGTTCCTGCGGTGGCGATTATGTCATCGCACATTACAATGTTTCTTCCCTTTACATCACCGATGATTTCCTGAGCGATTGCCTCACTGCCGCTGACTCTTTTTTTGTGTACAATGGCCAGGTCTCCGCTCAGGCGGTCGGCGTATCTGGAGGCAATTTTCATATTACCGACGTCCGGCGAGACTATAGTCAGGTTACCGATTTTTTTATCCCTGAAATATCTGCTTAAAACGAGCTCTCCGGAGAGATGATCAACGGGTATATCGAAGAAGCCCTGGACCTGCGCAGCGTGGAGATCAATTGCCAATACCCTGTCCGCTCCGGCGGCTGTAATAAGATTTGCCACGAGCTTTGCAGTGATGGGTACTCTTCCTTCATCTTTTCTGTCCTGTCTGGCATACCCGAAATAAGGTACAACGGCGGTGATGCGTTTGGCGGAAGCTCTTCGCAAGCAGTCCAGGTATATCAGGAGCTCGACGAGATGCTCGTCAACCGGCCTGCACGTTGACTGCAGGACAAAGCAATCCCTTCCTCGAACATCATCCTCAATCCTGATGACTTTCTCGCCGTCCGCGAAACGCTCAATATCTGCGCCCCCGAGGGGGATTTCCAAATACTTACAGACGGCCCTTGTCAATTCCGCATTACCGCTACCGGAGAATAACTTCAGATTGTCATTTAGAAACATGCTGCGTTTTCCTTTTAGTCGTTTTTTTCTGATTTATCTATAGATTTCTGCGATACTGTTTTTCCGGCGCCTATGTGTGTTCCCGACTTCAGCTCAAGTGGTGCAATCAATACGACACCTGAACCGATGTAGCAATCATCGCCGATATTTGTGCGGTTTACGTTTTCACCGTCGAAATTGGCAGTTATCGAGCCTGCACCTAAGTTGACATTGTGTCCGACAGCGGCATCGCCGATGTAGAGGTTATGTCTTGCCCTGACGCCATCGGCAAGTGTGGAGTTTTTCACTTCGGCGAAGACTCCCAGGATGACATCATCTCCGAGGACGGTCCCGTGCCTGAGGTAAGCGAACGGTCCGATACGACATGCCTTTCCGATTTTGACGTCGCCGTGAATATACGTGAAGGGCTCAATTACCGTATCCTGTCCTATTTGTGCCTTTATATCAATCCATGTATTATCGGGGTCAACAATAGTGACACCGTTGTCCATTAATTTCTGCTGAATCCTTCGCTGCATAATCTTGTTCGCTTCGGTTAGCTGTGCCCTGCTGTTTACTCCCCTTGCCTCGTCGGTACGTACGGCAGTAACAGCTAAAACTTTATGGTCTGTTTCAATGATATGTGCGACGGCGTCTGTGAGATAAAACTCGTTTTTGACGTTATCAGGTTTAATGTTCTGTACGGCGTCGAAAAGAATCTGATTATTGAACAGATAATAGCTTGGATTAACTTCGTTAATCTCCAACTGGCTTTGTGTGCAGTCGGTGTGTTCGACAATGGCCTTTATGTTACCATTTTCGTCTCTGATTATACGGCCGTATCCTGCGGGCTCATCCAGGATGGCGGTCGCCAATGTAGCGGCGGGTTGGCCTTCATCGTGTTTTTTGATGAGAGTTTTTAAGGTTGAGGCCCGAATCAAAGGGCCGTCGCCGCACAGGACGAGTGTCTGTCCCTGGAAATCCTTTAGATATTGTCTGCAGCATGAAACGGCATGTGCGGTTCCTCTTTGCTCTTTCTGTTGAATCCAGACGATATCGACGGCCTTGTTGAACCGCTCTTTAATCTGTTCGTTGCCGAAGCCGACGACGACGTAAATTTTTTCTATGCCGACCTCTCTGCAGGCATCGAGAACGTATGCGAGCATAGGCCGGCCGCATACCTCGTGCAGCACTTTCGGGAGTTCTGTGTGCATCCTTTTGCTAATTCCGGCCGCCAGTATTATCGCCACTCTTTCTGTCATAAAATCTTTTATCCTGTTATGTTAATCGCGCCCGTCTTTAGGAGAACAGGCCATCGCGATTTAAGTCTACCCGGCCAGGACTCGAACCTGGAATATGGGCACCAAAAGCCCATGTGTTACCAATTACACCACCGGGTAATCCGGTTGACTATCAGTTATTGAAAAACGGACATCGAAGATAGTCAATATTAACTAATCAAAATTCAAACACTTGTCACGGAGACCGTCTTGTAACGGCCCGGTTTGGCCCTGTCGGAGGCTTGAGTCAGCCACGCCGTGAAAACTGCTGACCCCAAAAGGTCAATTTTAAGTCTACCCCGTGCGACAGAGCAATTTCAAAGGCGGTAATTTACACGATTGTTTTCAGGTAATCAAGGGTTTTTCTTAGGAAAAATGGCTTATCAGCATTAAAAGGCAGTTTTTTACAGAAAAAACCGGAATAATCCGATATTTACGCCCCAATAATCCAGATTTCTTACTTATTGTAATAAGACACCAAATTTGTGTTATTGCGATTTTTCCGGATGATAAACCTTGGAAAAGGAGCCAGAAAGCTTGTATTTTTTAGGCAGATTTGATATTGTATTGGAAGTGATGCTCATCTACGTTGCTAAGCCGAGATAAGGAAGAATCCAGGCTATAATTTGAGGAACACAAAATGTGGTGGAAAAGCTCATCTATTCTTATTGCTTTTGTTGTGATAGCAATTTCAGGCAACTTTTCCCTTACTGCTTGTCCATCGGCTGATCTTACCGGGAACTGTTTTGTCGATTTTGAGGATTTCGCCCTGATGGCAAATCAATGGCCCAATGTATACGATAACAATAACGTAAACACGTTGGCAACTCAGTGGCTTACCGGCTACCCAAATATTCCGGATGATATGACATATATACCAGATGGGGAATTTGAAATGGGTGACCATTTTGCTGAAGGGGAGCTAGATGAACTGCCCATCCATGCTGTATTGCTTGATGCATTTTTTGTGGGCAAATACGAGATAACGAATCAGCAGTACTGTGATTATCTTAATTCTGCTTTAGGCAGCGGCTCAATATACCTATCCGATAACGTAGTGTACGGCAACGGGAACGGTCAAGGTTATTGCGATACATCGGCAAGCAGTTCTTACAGTCAAATCTTTTACAGCGGAGGTGTTTTCAGTGTTGGAACCAAAGATGGTCGTGATATGTCGGATGACCCGATGGTGATGGTAAGCTGGTATGGTGGGGCTGCTTATTGTAACTGGCGAAGCGCCCGTGAGGGATATCAACAGTGCTACGACCCCTGTGATCCCAACTGGCCTTGTGACTTTTCTAAAAATGGTTACCGCCTTGCGACTGAGGCGGAATGGGAGTACGCCGCCCGCGGGGGTGAGCAGANNGATACCATTTCACACAGTCAGGCGAATTACCACGCTATCCCCAACTACATATACGATGTAAGCCCAACCACTGGCTATCATTCGCTTTGGAACAGCGTTTATCCTTATACATCACCGGTTGGATTTTTTGATGGTACTGTCAAGTATAAAGCCAACTACAACTGGCCCGGAAGTGCCACAAGTTATCAGACAACCAACGGAGCCAATGACTACGGTCTCTATGATATGGCAGGTAATGTTTATGAGTGGTGCAACGACTGGTACGATTCGGATTACTATGAAACAAGCCAATATGATAATCCAAAAGGTCCTGCCAGCGGGTCTTGGCGTGTTCTCCGCGGCGGCTGTTGGGCCAGCCAAGCGTCCCGCTGCCGGATTACGTTCCGCTTTGCCATCCACGTCCCGGACTATCGGAGCATGGGCCTCGGATTTCGTATTGCTCTGCACTTGGAGTAATCCTTTGCTCCTTGAATTCGATCTCAGCGAGGTTCGGATTTCATAAAAATCGGGAAAGCCGATTTTCTGACTATTTACTCAAGTGAAATTTAAGTGAAGAAATAAAGCGGGTTGCCGGGCCGGTGCTTGAGGATTTAATCCTGGTCCTCTACTGCGGCATAGTGGTATTCGCCCTCGTTGGAGGCCTCGTATGGCTGTTTTGCTTTGCCGGTATCTACAATGGAGGCCACAGCCTGTTTTTCCTGGGCCTCTGCCTGTTGGCGCATCTGCTCGTATTCCTTGAGCGTCATCATTACTTCCCTTGCCTGGCTTCCCTTGTATTCGCCGAGTATTCCCGAAGCGGCCATCATCTCGATAATGCGTGAAGCTCTTGCATAGCCGATGTTGAGGCGGCGCTGCAGGAGGGATACGCTCCCACGCTGTGAATCCAAAACAATCCGAACGCCCTCGTCAAAAAGCTCATCCTTTTGCATATCGGTGACATCGATTTTATTTAGCTGGGTAAGTTCAGGATGGAATTGAGGCTCTGCAATTTCTTTAAGATACTTTACGATTCGCCTTAGCTCTGTCTCGTCGACAAAAGTTCCCTGTGCGCGTGCCAAATCGCTTGAGCCGGGCTTTAGGAAGAGCATGTCGCCTTCACCGAGCAGGGTTTCGGCGCCGTTCTGGTCGAGAACGATTCTGCTGTCGAGCCTTGCGGCGACGCGGAAACCGATTCTGGAGGGCATGTTTGACTTTATCAGTCCGGTGACGACGGTGGCCTGCGGTCGCTGAGTTGCCAGGACAATATGAATACCGATTGCACGGCTCTTCTGGGCGAGACGGACGATATATGCTTCTATCTCCTTTGCCGCGGTCATCATCAAATCTGCGAGCTCATCGATAACAATCACAATGTATCGGAGTCTCTTTGGGATCTTTGCTGCTTCGTCCTCACTACCGGGATTGAAGCGTTTAATGATCTCGTCGGCACCGAGCCTGTTATACTCGGCCACGTTCCTTACCCTTGCCTCCGCGAGTAGGGCGTAGCGCTCGTCCATTTTGACGGTGGCCCATTCGAGTATCTGGACGGCGCGCTGGGTATCTGTGACTATGGGGCACATCAGATGGGGGATGGTGTTAAAGACGGTCATCTCGACCATCTTGGGGTCGATTAGAATCACCTTTACCTCGTCGGGGCGCTTTGTAAGGAGGATTCCCGTGATGATGCTGTTAATGCAGACGCTTTTTCCTGAGCCTGTTGTTCCTGCGATGAGCAGGTGCGGCATAGTTGTGAGGTCGGAGATAAGCGCTTCGCCGGATGAATCCTTGCCGAGAAAGAGTGGGATTTCCATTCTCTCGGGCCTTCTTCCTGCCAGTTGCATTATGTCCTTTATGCGTACTTTTTCTTTTTCGGTGTTTGGTACTTCAATGCCGATGGTATGCTTTCCCGGCAATGGAGCCACTACTCGAACAGCTCCTACGCCGAGTGCGCGAGCTATATCGTTTGCAAGAGTGCTAATCTGGCTTACCTTGACACCTGCGGCGAGTTCCAGCTCGAACATTGTGACGACGGGTCCTGTATCGGCGGCGACCACGCGGGCATTGACGCTGAACTCTGTGAGCAATTTTTCGAGAGCGGCGGCCTTTGCCTTTACGACCTTTTCCTGGACCGCAGCGAAAGTGTGCTCAGGCTCAACGAGGAGGTCCAAAGGGGGCAGAGTATAATCTTCATAGCTGGGTGGCACATAGGGCTTTTGCGGCTTTTTGGTCTTTGGGGGTATTAATTTGAATTGTTTTGGCTCCGGCGGCGCAATTCCTTTTGCCTCATGGCGGAGTGCTCTTACAGGTGCTGGAGCCGGGGACTTTACGCTTAGCTTTTTCCAAATCTGTCCCAAGGCTTCCGATCTTTGCTTTGCCGCTGTGAATGCCGAGGCGGGTGCTCCGACCATCTTTCCTGCCGCCAGGCCAAACCATCGCAACACGGAGAGGATAACGCTGTCAGCCAGGAGGACAATGCCAACAATCCAAGTGGCTAAAATGAGTATGAATGTGCCAAGCAAGGCAAGCTGGCTGCGGAGAAAGAGCACGGTTCCGATGCCAAGGAGGCCTCCTGAACCCATCGGAAAAGCGTAGAGGCGATGGGGCCACAAGCAATAAAAAGTGCTGGAAGCAGCAACGGTCAGCAGTGCGAGGCCAATTGCCCTCAAAACGGTCTGGCCCGTAGATCGATTTGTGAGT
>JAABXR010000141.1:5346-37951 GCA_011776225.1 Phycisphaerae bacterium | reverse complement strand
GAACAATCTCCTGGCCTTCTCACCCGAACCGTGGCAAAGCCCGGCATATTGCACTCCGGATTGCTTAAAAACCGAAATGACTTTTTCAATCTTACATTTACCCGCCCATTCCAGATGAAAACCGCCCATTACCAGAAAGATATCATCTTTCACCAAATCCTTCGCCGCATCGACGATGTTCACAATCCCCGGATGCGAACAGCCTACTATCAATACAGGGCCTTTGTCCGTCCGGACAATCAAAGACTGCTCTTTTATCCATTTTCCATGCTGGCCAGTAGACCATACATTTTCGCAAATCTTGATTGGCTGCCCCACCTCAACAACTTTTGCTCCCTGCGCCCGCACATCATCTTTGAATTTTTCGGCGAATGATTTCGGCATATAAACAGTCACCTCAGGATTCTTTTCAAGAAAGCTCTCTAATCCACCCGTATGGTCGGGATGAATGTGAGAGAGGAAAACTGTATCTATACTTTGCGGCTCTATCTCCAATTTCTCCATATTGACGAGCAAAGAGCTCTCCGGCCCGGTATCGAAAAGAATGGTCCTTTCAATTCCGGTCACAACACAGGAAAATCCCCACCCTGTTTCCAGTCCCTCCTTATACGGATTATTATCGCAAACTATTGTAATGTTTATATCTTGCATTTTGTCCCGAGTTCAGTTACGTAAGAAAGCTCGATTATAACCGATAAAATACGATTGGGAATATACCAAACCTCATTTTTTATTAGCAACCTACTGCTTTTTAAGTATAATTATATTTTTATCCGCCATTCTGAGGCTTATCGGTGGTTTGTTAAAGACCCGATTGAGGTCTTACTTGAGATGTTGTTAATTATCTGAATTTGAAGGAGATCATAATGTTTAAGTATCCTCTAATTAGTGCCGGTTTACTCCTTTGCTTTGCCTCCATCGGCTGCAGTGAAATTATTGAGGTTGTCAGACAGCCGAATACAAAAGAAACAAACAGCTTCTACATCGGCAACCGTCAGCCATTGACACCAAGTCCATTTGTTAAGCTGCCCATAGGTGCAATAAAACCACAGGGCTGGGTTAAGAAACAGCTTGAGCTGGAGGCCGAAGGCTACACCGGCCACCTGCTTGAAATCAGCCGATTCCTAAAAAAGGAAGACAATGCCTGGCTGAGCCCGGAAGGCGAGGGCCACAGCCCGTGGGAAGAGGTCCCCTACTGGCTAAAAGGTTACAGCAATCTCGGCTACGTGCTTGCTGATAAGCGAATTATCGACGAGGCACAAAAATGGATTGAAGCTACAATTGCAAGCCAGCGCGAAGATGGTTACTTTGGGCCACGTTCCAATCTTAAACGGATTGGCGGCAATAAGCCGGATGTATGGCCCAATATGATTATGCTCAACGTACTCCAGTCGTATTATGAATACTCAGGCGACGAACGAGTCATCCAGCTTATGACCAAATACTTCCGATGGCAATTGACCATCCCCGATGAGGATTTCCTCGAACCTTTCTGGCAGAACCAGCGGGCGAGTGACAACCTCGCCAGTGTCTACTGGCTCTATAATCGCACAGGCGACAAGTTCCTCCTGGAACTCGGCAGAAAAATCCACGACAACACTGCCGACTGGACCGGCGGCGTCGCAAGCTGGCATGTTGTCAACATCGCCCAGTGTTTCCGAGGACCGGCCGTCTTCTACCAGCAGTCCAAAGATCCCAAACACCTCAACGCAACAGAAAAAGACTACCAGACAGTAATGGGCATCTACGGCCAGGTACCGGGAGGCATGTTCGGAGCAGACGAGAACGCCCGCCCGGGCTACATTGGCCCCAGACAAGCCGCCGAAACATGCGCAATGGTAGAGATGATGCTCTCCGACGAAATGCTTCTTACATTCACTGGCGACCCCAAATGGGCCGACCGCTGTGAGGAAGTGACCTTCAACTCTCTGCCCGCCTCAATGACACCTGATATGAAAGCCCTCCATTACCTGACCGCTCCGAATATGATACTCTGCGACAGGCACAACAAATCCCCCGGATTACAAAATGGCGGCCCTATGCTACTGTTCAATCCGCATATTCACCGCTGCTGCCAGCATAATGCCGGTCATGGCTGGCCATACTACGCCCAACACCTCTGGCTCGCCACTCCCGACAACGGACTGGCCGCCGTTCTCTACGCATCTTCACAGGTAACTGCGAAAGTCGGCAAAGGAACAGAGGTAACGATTTCAGAATCAACACATTACCCCTTCGACGAGGAAATCGAACTTACTGTCAAAACCGAAAAACCGGTCCGCTTCCCCCTTTACCTGCGTGTCCCGGGCTGGACCAGGAATCCCCTTGTTGAAGTAAACGGGAAAAAAACAAAAATAAAAGCACACCCACGCTCTTACATAATGATTGAACGTAAGTGGAAAAATGGTGACAAAGTAAAACTCAATTTTAAGATGAGCATTTCGATCAAAAAGTGGGAGAAAAACAAAGACAGTGTCTCCGTAAACCGCGGCCCACTAACGTACTCGCTCAAGATTGGTGAAAAATATGTCCGCCAAGGCGGCACCGATAAATGGCCCGCATGGGAGATACATCCAACAACACCCTGGAACTACGGCCTGATTGTAAACCAGAAAACTCCAGCCTTATCCTTCGATATTGTACAAAAAGACTGGCCCGATGACGACCGGCCTTTTGAAGCCGATGCCGCTCCCATCCAACTGCATGCCAAGGCAAAGAAGATTCCTGAATGGATTAAAGACCACCTCGGACTCGTCGGAAAGATACAGCAAAGTCCCGTAAAATCAGATGAGCCCGTTGAAACGGTAACGTTAATACCGATGGGCTGTGCCAGACTCAGGATTTCCGCCTTCCCCACAATCGGCACAGGCCCTGATGCTCACAAGTGGAATCAGCCCCCAAAAACGTTACCTGCTTCCGCCTCGCACTGCTGGGGTTCCGATACCGTCCTGGCCCTCAGCGATAAGTCACTGCCAAAAAGCTCGAACGACCAGAGCATCCCACGCTTCACCTGGTGGCCCCGCAAGGGTACGACCGAGTGGGTACAATACAATTTTAACAAGCCGCATGAAATCTCATCCACAGACGTTTACTTCTTCGACGATACCGGCGGTGGAGGCTGTCGCGTCCCCAAGTCCTGGAAACTACTCTACAAGCATGGCGACCAGTGGAAACAGGTTCCCAATGCAGGAAGCTACGGCGTGGAAAAAGACAAATTTAATAAAGTGAGTTTCGACCAGATTAACACTCAGTCTTTACGAATCGAGGTACAGTTGCAGCCGGACTTCTCAGCCGGCATCCTCGAATGGCGAACTGACGCAAAAGAATTATAACAAAAGGATACACTTCGTTAAGGAAACGTAAATGGCAAGGCAAAAGATTACAATAGTCGGTGCGGGCAATGTCGGCGCGACAACAGCCCACATCGCTGCAACAAGACAACTCGGTGACATCATACTCATCGACATAGTCGAAGGACTCGCTGAAGGCAAAGCACTCGACATCGCCGAGGCCGGCCCTGTTCAGCTTTACGACTCATTCATAACCGGCACACGCGATTGGGAACAAACCGCCGACAGCAACCTCGTTATCATAACCAGCGGCCTTACCCGCAAGCCCGGCATGAGCCGTGACGACCTCCTCGCTAAGAACGTGCAAATCGTAAAAGATGTCAGCCAAAAAATAGTCAAACATTCACCCGACAGCAGCATTATCGTCGTCTGCAATCCCCTTGATGCGATGGTATACGCCGCATCTAAAGTCACAGGTTTCGAAAAAAATAAAGTTATGGGAATGGCCGGCGAGCTGGATTCAGCCAGATTCAGCTATTTTATTGCTTCCGAGATTGGCACAAGTGTAAAAGATGTAAAGTGCATCCTCATGGGTGGCCATGGTGATGATATGGTACCTTTACCGCGCTTCACTTCAATCGGTGGAAAACACTTAACCGACCTGCTCGATAAAGCAAAAATCGACGAGCTCATCGAACGTACACGTAAAGGCGGCATCGAAATTGTTAATCTGCTGGGTTACAGTGCATATTACGCCCCCGCTGCCGGTGCCTTCAAGATGGCTGATGCCATTCTCACCGACAAAAAAGCCGTAACATCATGCTGTGCCTATTGCGATACTGAATATGATGCCGGAGGATACTATGTAGGTGTTCCCGCCGTGCTCGGAAAAGAAGGCGTAGAGAAAATCATTGAGCTGGACTTGAACGATTCTGAGCTTGCCCAGTTTAAAAAATCTCTCGACCACGTAAAACAGCTCGCGGAACAGGTCGACAAACTACTCTAAGGCGGCGGAGAACTCATAGTCGTAAACATCCAGACCTCACCCGGGGTTTTTCCCCAGCTATTGACCGCATCGATACGCCAGTAGTAAGTGGTACCAAAGGCCATCGTACCGGGCTCGAAGGTTGTGGTGGTCTGATTACCCCGGAATGTACCGGGACTGTTCGTACCGAAGTACACATCGTACGATATGGCATCAAATCCGGCCGACCAGCTCAAGTCAGAATTTATATCGACCCCTAACACACCATCGGTTGGATTCGGATTACTCACCTCACCCGGTAGCGGTCTGATTGGAGATGTCAGCCAGCTTCCGACTAAGACAGCCAGGTCGTTAGAATCTACTATACCATCACCGGTGGGCGGCGGTGCAATATCGGCTGAGGGAATACCCGGCCCCTGCAGCCACTGACCGGCAAGTATCGAATAGTCATCGGAGTTTACGATACAATCATGATTAAAGTCGGCATCATACAGGCACAGCGTCTCCTGCCGGAGTATCTCCAAGTACAGATAACCATAATCGCTGTAGTAGTCACCTTCCGTATAGTAGTCTCCGGAAACCGAATCATCCACGTTGGTTATACCCGCCGTCCCCGCTGTAGGCTCAATCTGCGTATCCTCATGCCACTCGTTGAACGAGGTGACCATCAGCATATTCTCGGCCATGGCGTCGACTTTCGGTACAACGACATCTCGCAGCATACTCCTGAACAAATCGCCCTCCTGCGAAAGAGGATTGTCTTCAAAATACCGTGGTGCTCCGCTATGACCTTCACGAACCCCCCTGTCGTTGAATCCCGGTGATGCAAATGGTATCAATCCGACGCCGACACTATTGGCGGCCGTTTTGGCATCGTTCAGGATATCTTCCAGCCGGTTCAATGCCGCTTGAGTCGAACCGTAGCTACCCAACGTCTGACCGTAAACATCATAAGCCGTGACGGCGTCCCATTTGCCTGCATAGCTTGAGTTATAATAACGGCCGAATATGTCGTCTGCTACGATATACAAACTGGGGAAAGACGCACGCAAACCGGCAAGTGCCGTATCCCCTTGATTTCTAAAATACACTCGCGTCAGATAGATAAAAATAACCGGTCTCCCGTCTATCTTCAGGTAATTCGGATTCCCGAAGTAATTGTCGGACAAATATTGAACGTCAGGCACCAGCCGGGAATAGTCGGGATTATCGAATGATCCCAACCGTCCTGTCGATTCATACATTATCGCGTACTTCAGTTCGCCGGCTTGTTCGTGCGTGAGGATGTGGTTCTTGATAATATTATCTTCAAAGCCGCCGGGACCCCACCAACTGCAAGCCCAGAAATGGATGTTCGCCTGAACGCTCTGGTTGATATGCGCCGCAATCACATCAGGGTTCGAATTATCGTAATGACCAAGCATCGGACCCTGCTTCGGCGCCAGATGGTCGCGAAGTGTATTACCAAAGCCGTGTCCACCCGTCCCCGGCCCATGCCATGGATAATAATAAACCCCCACCATAATGTCACCGGCCGAAGCTATGCACACCATCCCAAGCAATAATATTACCATTGCCTGCAAAGTCTTTTGATTGATTGCCCGCCTCACTTGATTCTTCGCAAAGATCTTTTGTTTCTCAAATTATCCGAAATTTCCAATATAGACTAACAAATATTCCTCCCGGAACCTCCAATATGTCTATACTACCAAATCCACCCCCAATTTCCAACCGATTTCATCCTCAACCGATTGTTACTTCCGTCTACATCACGCGCATTTAGGCCGAAATTTGCCTCAAATGAGCAAATTTTCACTTATTTATTGAAAAACAGACCGTAATATCATATAGTAACCGTTTTTATTACTAATCCAGGGAAGAAGAATGGAATTGATAAAGCAAATAAAGCAGGCTGAAGCACAGGCCAGGCAGATTATAGAACAGGCCAAAGCCGACGCGGCTAAACAGGCCGAAATGGGCCGGCAGAATCGACAGCAGGATCTGGCAAATGCCGAGCAGCAAAGAAAGAAAGCAACCGAAGCCGCCGTCGCAGCAGCCCAAAAAGGGGCCTCGGCCGAAGTTGAAAGTCTCAAAGCCAAAGCCCAAAACGAACGTCAACAGTTACGCGAAAAAGCAAATAATAAAATGCCCCCGGCAGTGGCAAAGGTAATGGAGTACTTGCGTTCCCATTCTGCATCATAATTACAGATGGGTGTCCCAAAAGAGGATAAATATGGCCATTGCTCAGATGGAAAAAGTTATTATCGTCACCCACCGCTCACAGGCCTCTGACCTTCTCGAGGCCCTACAGCACGAGGGAATTTGCCACATACTAAACGCCGATGAGGCCATGGTCAGCAGGGACGCTCCCGAACTCGCCGCCACAGCCGAAAGGCCCAGAGATATCGAAAACCTGCTAAACCGCCTCACAAGAAGCATCGAATTCCTCAAAACATATGCAAAACCCCAAAAAGGCCTTGCCTCCGTACTCGCCCCGCGTGCCGTTATTGATGCCCAATCATATAACAGCGTCGTTTCCGATCGACAGCTTATCAATGTTATCGACCAGGCCGAGCAAACACAGACAGAAATAGAACAGCTAAATTCCGAATGCGAAAACCTCACCGCAACNNCACCGCAACCATAAATATGCTTGCTCCCTGGGCTCCTCTGGAAACACCCGTGGAGGAAATCGGTGGACTTCAACAGGCAACCTGTCTCCTTGGTCTTATCCCCTCCCAGCATCTTGAACAGACGGCCGAACAGCTTAAAGAGTTCGGTGCAGCCTTCCAGCCACTCGGAACCGCTGCCAACAGGCACGCCTGCATAATTATTGCCCTCAATGAAAACATCGCCGACGTCCAGAAGATGCTCCGTTCCGTCGAGTTTGAACCTGTCAACTTCGAACGCATGACCGGGACTGTCGCAGAACTAACAGACCGTTACCAAAAGGAACTGGACCAGGCAAAAAAACAATTGCAGGACCATTACGATAAAGCGTCTTCACTGTCTGAAAATCTCCTCAACCTGCAAATCCTTCACGACCATTACACAAACCTCTTAAACAGGGAGGAAACCAGAGGCACCGCCCCTGCAACCGAGCACACCGTCATCCTCGAAGGATGGGTAAAGAAAAGAGAATATCCCCTACTGGAAAAAATCGTCTCTAATTTCCAGGCCTCTAGTCTTACAAAAATCGAACCCGCCGAGGACGAAGAAATTCCCGTCGAAATAGAAAACAAATCTGGAATCAGACCGTTCGAAGTCATTACCCGCCTCTACGGCATGCCCCAGCGTATTGAAGTTGATCCCACAGTATTTCTCGCCCCATTCTTCGCACTGTTCTTTGGCCTGTGCCTTACAGATGCCGGTTATGGACTCATAATGGTTGCCTTATCAATATACCTCTTGAGAAAACTTCAGGGTGACAAAAAATTTGCGGCCCTCATGGTAATCTGTTCCCTAAGCACCATCTTATGTGGTGCTTTAACTGGCGGATGGTTCGGAGACGCAGTACAAATTCTTGGCATATCTCCGTTGTCGAAGGCAAGGGATGCAATACTCCGTTTCGGTTTTGATCCTGCCCAAAATCCAGAGATATTCTTCCGTCTTGCCCTTGGCATTGGATATATACAACTTCTCAGTGGCATACTCGTTGCATTTTTCTATAAGCTGCGTCAAAAGCGCTTCGTCGAAGCTACATGTGCCCACTTGACCTGGTTTGTCATGCTGAACTGTTTTGCCGCATACTTCTTCAGCACAAAGCAACTGTTCGTCCCCGAAGAATACGGCCGGTTCTTTCTGAAATTAGCAATCATACCTGCTTTCTTGATCGTCCTTTTCAGCCATAACGAGGGAGGAATCCTGGGAAGGCTCGGAATGGGAGTTTTCAATCTCTTCAGCGCAATCTTTTACATAGGTGATATTCTTAGCTATGTCAGACTCATGGCGCTGGGTATGGTTACGGCGGGACTCGCGGTCGCCATCAACCAGTTTGGGGTAATGGCCAGTGATGTTAAGTATGTGGGCCCGGTTTTAGCCGCTTTAGTACTTGTTGGGGGACATGCATTTAACATGGGAATCTCTGCGCTTGGAGCGTTTGTCCATACACTCAGACTTCAATACGTCGAGTTCTTTCCAAAATTTTTCGAAGATGGTGGAAGACTCTTCCAACCGTTCACAAAGAAGTACAATCATATATACATTAGCAAAAATTAAATATAATTTAGGAGAACTTGGAAAATGGAAGGTTTAATTGGATTGGCAATTGCAATGATTGGAACAGCAATGGCGGTCTTCATGGCTGGTATCGGCTCCGCTATCGGAATCGCCACCTCTGCCAGAACTGCCACAGGAGTGCTCAGTGAAAAACCCGAACTATACGGAAAACTCTTCCTGATGGTTGTACTGCCCAGCACACAGGGTGTCTACGGTTTCCTTGTCGGATATAATCTCGTCGGCGCTCTCATTGGTCCTCAAGCACCGCAGCTAACCCTTTGGTCGGGCATCGCAATACTTGCGGCCTGCCTGCCGGTTGCCATCGGCGGATTGGCTTCGGGTATTCATCAGGGACGTGTGGGTGCAGGAGGTATCCTCATGGCTGCCAAAAAACCGGAAATGGCCTTCAAAGCCGGCGTTATCTATGCCGTTATGGTCGAGCTATACGCTGTTTTGGGTTGGCTGGTGTCTACGCTCGCTACGGGCGCAATCATCGAAATGGCAAAAACCTCAACGGCCTTATAAATTACAATTAGTTGATTAGAACGGATAGTAGTATGGGCACAGAAGATGTTATTGAAAAGATCTTAGCCGAAGCAAAGGCCGAGGCTAAGAAGATAAAAAAACAGGCCGAGGAAAAAGAGGCCGCCGAGCAGGAAAAATTTAGCGAGCAACTGGACGAGCACAAAAAGCAGACAAACGCTCTCGCCGAGAAGCTCGGCAGAGAGAAAAAGCTCCACCTCCTGGCGGCCGCAAGAATGGATATTGCAAAAGAACACCTCGCCGAAAAAAGCAAAATCCTCGACGAAGTCTTCGAACAGGCACGCCAGCAATTGCATAAACTATCCGACGACCAATACAAAAATCTCTGTACCAACCTGATGCTCGAAGCCGTCGAAACAGGTGACGAAGAGGTCATCATCGACACAAGCGAAAAAAGGATAGACGAGAAATTTATCAGGCAGATTAACCATAAATTAGGCCCCGAACGCAAAGGAAATCTAAAACTCTCAAACCAAAAACAACAAATCGGGGCCGGTTTCATCTTAAAACGAGGCAAAATTAAAAACAACGTCTCGCTGGACGTGCTCCTGGCACGGGCCCGAAAAGACCTCGAAATCGATTTGGCAAAGGACCTCTTCTCATAACCGGCTATTCCCGGTATGGGATAATAACTAAGAGCTATGAACCACGAACAACGAACTGCCGTCTTGGATTTTTACACGTACCCGCCTGTCGGCACGGACGACTGGCGATATGTGTACCAGTCTGCTCAGGTGCGCGTCCTTGAATTGCAGATGCTCACCAGGGCGGCTTTTCTGGATATGGCCAACGCTGAAAACTTCCCAGCCGCTGTCGACCTGTTGTCCGCCACTGAATATGCCATGCAGCGTTCCGAGAAAAGCTCTATGGAAATGGAGAATAACCTGCTACTTAGGAGAGCTGCCGTCCGGGAGATGTTCGCCGATTTAATCCTCGACAAGCCAATTGTAAAACTGTTCAAAACACGGGATGATTTCGCAAATCTCCGTCTGGCAGTCAGGCGAACGGTAACCGATAAACCTATAGGCACCGATTACAGCGCCGATGGCAATTTCCCGCCGGAACAGTTCGAGCAAGTCTTTGCTGAGGAAAACTACACAGAGTTCCCCGATTACATGGCCGATGCCGCAGACCGCGCGGTCCTGGCCTACTATCGAAACAAGGATATTCGCCAGGTTGATAACGCTATAGACAGCGCCCAGGCCGAGTATAATCTAAAACAGGCACGCCTGCTAAACAGCATCTTCCTGCTTGGGCTTTTCAAAATACAGATTGACCTGACTAACATTCGCACGATGCTCCGCCTCAAATTCACCGAGTCCGAACAGCGTAACGTATTCTTAAAAGGCGGCTTCATAGAATTGGAACGCTTGGAACGCGGCACAGAGCTCGGCTACGAAGCCCTTGCCCCGTTGTTCTTTGTAACCCCCTACTACCATCTTGTTGAGGCGGGTGCCGCTTATCTTACCTCGGACAAATCTTTCTTAAGGATTGAGCAGCAGTGCGAAGAGCACCTGACCGGATTTTTGAAAACAACGGTTCAGATTACGGCCGGCCCTCAGCCGATTATCGCATATTTACTTTTGAAGGAAAATGAAATCCGTACTGTACGTTTAATATTGACCGCCAAGAAAAACAACCTGGATACGAAACTTATTTTAGACCGTATCTCATGAAACGAAATACAAAACACAATATAGGATTATGTCATTCTATTTGCCTGACTTTCGTCTTTTTGGGCATTGCTTTTTTCACTGCTTATAATGTCCGGGCGGATACCGACAGCAAATATCTTGATGCGGTACGCACCTATGCCGATAACGTCATAAAACAAGGCAAAGACGTTTACGGCCAAAAGCATACTCCCATGTTCGTAGATGGTTTGAACATACACACCCACGAACCACCAAGATGGAAAAGAAGCGGAAAAGTCTGGATACTTTCCAACCTTGCCAGTCATCAGAATCTTTTCCGCACTCTCGTCGCACTTACTAATATTACAGGCGATCCAAAATACCGCCGGGAAGCTGAACAGGCCATCGAATTTGCATTCGAAAACCTAACCAGCCCCAACGGCCTCCTCTACTGGGGAGGACACATGGCCTACGATGCACAGGCCGATGCGCTCTGCATGGAGCAGTATCAACACGAATTGAAATGCCACTATCCTTATTACGAGCTCATGTGGCAGGTGAATCCAAAGGCTACGAAAAAGTTCCTCGATTCATTTTGGGCAGCTCATATACTCAATTGGTCAAACCTGGAAATGAACCGCCACGGAAGCACGAAAAAATCACTCGACGATCCCTGGCAGAACGAATACGAAGGCGGCCCCGTTTTCTTCTGGGGCACAGGTCTGTCCTTTATAAACACAGGCTCTGACCTCTTTTACGCAGGCGCGATGCACTCTAAACTGTCTGGCCAAGAACAACCCCTAATCTGGGCAAAGCGACTGGCATATCGATACGTCGAAACCAGAAATCCCAAGACAGGCATCGGAGGATACCAGTTCAGCCAGAGCAAAACAGCATATTGCAACGGCCCCGCAATACGCGGAGACCGCGCGAAATATCAGTACGGCGACGATTTCAAAGGACACTTCGTCGTCGAAGGCACATTGTTCCCATGCTATGGAAGTACCCCCGTCGTCAAACCGAGAATTTGCCAGTTCCTGCTCTCGGAAACCCTGGGCCCTGATGGCAAAGAATTCAAACAATGGGCCCTCGAAGAATTGACAGCATGGGGAAAAGTCGCTTACCGAAAAAAGGACAACTCATTTATCCCAATGCTCACAGATGGGACTTCCATGGAGGGATATTTCTGCAAAAAGGATGGATACTTCGGCCCCAAGGGCAGGGTCATGAAAGCAGGACGGGCAGGCCCGATAGACTTCTGGACTTACACCCTCGCTTACCGCCTCACAGGTGATAAATTCATGTGGGAAATGGCGCGTAATATCGCTATGGGCAATAGCTACGGTGATATCGGCAAAACAGCAAACGATGAGTCCAGATTAAACACAAAAATAAATAGCTCCTCTCCGGAGCTTCTCCTTGCTTTCCTTGAGCTTTATAAAAAAACAAAAAAAATCCCTTACTTGAAGATGGCGGAAAGTATCGGCGATAATATCGTTGCAAACCAGTTCCATAAAGGATTCTTCGTAAAAAGCGGCCAACACCTCTTCTGCAAATTCGATACTGTCGCCCCGCTCGTTCTCCTTCATCTTGATGCCGCATTGCAGGGGAAATCGAAAACTCTGCCCCGAGTCTGGCCCGGCCGTTCGTTCTTCCACTGTCCGCATGATGGAGTGGGACGAACCTACGACAACAGTGTCATTTACAATCGCAGAATTGGCTCCAAGCCCGCCGCCGATTTCAATACGAAGGACGAAGATGCTCGGTCACTACTCATAGCCGCAGACCGTGGTGACCTTCAAAAGGTCCTATCGCTCATTTCAGAAGGCGTTAATGTCAACACAGCAACCAAATACGGCGTTACCTCCCTGCACAAAGCGGGCGAGCAAGGCCAAAAGGATTTAGCTAAACTGCTTATTGCCAATGGCGCAGATGTCAACGCACGTGACAAAGACGGCATCACACCTCTGCACTACGCCGCTGGTCAAGGCCACAGAACCGTGGCAGAACTCCTCATCGCCAAAGGAGCCAATGTGACCGCTAAAAACACCGATTACCTTACGCCTCTGCATTTCGCGGCGCTCGGAGGTTCCAAGGATATGGCAAGGATGCTTCTGGCTAAAGGAGCCGATGTAAATGCAAAGGACAAGTTGCGCATTACACCTCTGCACTATGCGGCCAAGGCAGCCCATAAGGATGTAGCCGAGTTCCTTATCTCCAATGGTGCCGATGTCAACACAAGAAACTCCGATGGAAGTACCCCTTTGTACTTTGCGGCCCTTCGAGGCCACAAGGACATGGCAGAACTTCTTATCGCTAAGGGCGCCGACGTCAATACAAAGTCAGATGCTGGCTGGACGCCCCTGCAAAGAGCGGCCTCTGCAGGCCATAAGGATGTAACAGAACTCCTTATCGAAAAAGGCGCCAATGTCAACATCCAGAACAATCGGGGCCAGAGTGCGTTGTCTATGGCGAAAGAGAAAGGGCATAAAGAAATCATTGAACTCTTGCGCAAACACGGAGCAAAAGAATAACGAACGAGTAAACGAGATACGAAACTATGGAAGGTAAAATAGCAGTTTTAGGTGATACTGACTTCGTCATGCCGTTTTCGGCAATGGGCCTCGATACCTACGCCACGGCTGATACAGTCGACGATATCAAAGAAAACACCAACAAAATTATAGAAGGCAAATACGCCCTCGTAGTAGTTGCCGAAAATATTGCCCCAAAAACTGAAGAGGTCTTTTCTGATTACCAGAATACTCCCACTCCGTGTATCGTGGTTGTGCCCTTTACAACTGAATCAAAGGGCTTTGCAACACAGGCCCTGGGAGAGGCGCTTAGATTAGCCACAGGTATAAATATTTTACAGGATAATTAATTTTGATGTCTCACGGTCGACATGCTTTCTCGACCGCGAGGCGCCATACATGAGGACAAAAATAATGGCTGATAAAAAAACGGGCAGGATAGTTAAAGTTGCTGGTCCTGTTGTTATTGCCGAGGGTATGACTGGCGTGCGAATGTACGATGTTGTCAGAGTCGGCAACCTGAATCTCATAGGTGAAATCGTCGAACTGCACGAGGACCGGGCGTCTATTCAGGTCTACGAAGAGACCACCGGCATAGGCCCCGGCGAACCGGTCACCGATACCCAGGCCCCCTTGAGCGTCGAATTAGGACCGGGCCTGATTGAAAGCATTTACGATGGTATACAAAGACCTTTGAACGCCCTCGTCGAAGCCGAAGGTGAATTCATGAGCAGAGGCAATTTGCTCCCCGGCCTGGACCGTGAAAAGAAATGGCACTTTCAACCTTTAATTAAAGACGGAGCAAAAGTAGGCCCCGGCGATATCATTGGACAGGTACAGGAAACAACACAAATCCTGCACAAGATTATGGTACCCTTCGGAGTCTCGGGAACTGTCCACAAAATTTCTGAAGGTGATTATCCCGTCGATCAGCCCGTCGCCGTTTGCACCGCCGAAGATGGCACAGAAACCGAGCTTAAACTGATGCAAAAATGGCCCGTCCGCAACGCAAGGCAGCTAAAAAACCGCCTGACTCCTGACACCCTCCTCGTCACGGGACAGCGCGTTATAGACAGTTTCTTCCCCGTCACCAAGGGCGGCACCGCTTGTGTCCCCGGACCTTTTGGAACTGGAAAAACCGTCGTCCAGCACCAGTTGGCAAAATGGGTGGATGCCGACGTAGTCGTATATGTCGGCTGCGGGGAACGTGGAAATGAAATGACCGACGTCCTGATGGAATTCCCCGAACTGAAAGACCCGCGAAGCGGCGAGCCCTTAATGAAACGTTCGGTACTGATTGCAAACACATCCAACATGCCCGTCGCTGCCAGAGAAGCCTCCGTCTACACCGGAATCACCATAGCCGAGTACTTCCGCGATATGGGCTACACCGTCGCCCTTATGGCGGACAGCACAAGCCGATGGGCCGAAGCGATGCGTGAGATATCCACTCGTCTGGAGGAAATGCCTGCCGAGGAAGGTTATCCCGCCTACCTTGCCGCCCGTATTGCCGCATTCTATGAAAGGGCCGGCCGAGTCCAGTGTGCCGGAACCCCTGAGCGTGAAGGCGCTTTATCAATTATCGGTGCCGTAAGCCCGCCCGGCGGAGACCTCTCAGATTCTGTCGTACAGGCGACCCTGCACGTCGTAAAGGTCTTCTGGTCACTGGAAGGCAGGCTCGCCTACCAAAGGCACTTCCCTGCGATAAGCTGGCTAACTTCCTATTCCTTCTATAAGGATTCGCTAAAAGACTGCTTCGAAGATAAAGATCAGGGCCGGGAAATGGAGCAAATGACCGTCGAGGCAATGGCCCTCCTGGAACAGGAGGCTGAGCTCCTTGAGATTGTTCGCCTCGTCGGTGCCGAGGCCTTGTCACCAACGGATAGAGTGTCCCTCGAAACCTCAAGGTCAATTCGCGAGGACTACCTCCATCAAAATGCCTTTCACGAAGTCGACACCCACACTTCGATGCCCAAGCAATACGAGATGCTAAAAACAATACTGCACTTCCACAAGCAGGCACTTGTGGCAATCAAGGCTGATGTCGAAACCGCTGATATCTTCAAGCTAACCGTTCGGGAAGACATCGCAAGGGCAAAATACATCCCGCAGGCGGAAATAGATAAAATTGCAGACATAAGGAAAACTATTGAAGACCAAATGAAGAAACTACATGCTTCAGTGGCAACTTAAATAGCCCCGGGCAAAATACGAAACACGCTTCGCGCTTAACGAAACAGGAGTTTTGAATGTTATCAATAAAAGAATATCAAACAGTTTCAAGTATTGCCGGCCCCCTGATGATGGTCGAGATGGTCGACGAGGCCAAATACGGCCACATCGTCGATATCGAACTGGCCGACGGCTCAATACGTCACGGCCAAATACTGCAGGTGGAAAACGACAAAGTCCTCGTACAGGTCTTCGAGGGAACCCGGGGTATCGACGTCGACAAAAGCACCGTTCGCTTCTTGGCCAAACCACTTGAACTGGCTGTCTCCCCCGAAATCCTCGGTCGCGTTTTCTCAGGACTCGGAGAACCAAAAGACGATGGCCCACCTCTAATACCCGAAAAGCGTCTGGATATTAACAGCAGGCCAATCAATCCCTACGCGAGAGACTATCCCAACGAATTTATTCAGACCGGCATCTCTACAATCGACGGTTTAAACCCCCTCGTTCGGGGCCAGAAGCTGCCGGTCTTCTCCGGTGCGGGCCTGCCACACGACCAGATAACCGCACAGCTTGCCCGTCAGGCAACCGTTCTCGGCAAGGCCGAAGCATTTGCCGTTGTCTTCGCGGCAATGGGTATCACGTTCGAAGCAGCCCAGTTCTTCATCAACGACCTGCACGAAACAGGAGCTATCGAGCGGGCTGTGATGTTCGTAAATCTCGCCAACGACCCGGCCATCGAACGAATCGCCACGCCGCGGTTTGCCCTCACAGCGGCCGAATACCTCGCGTTCGAACTGGACATGCACGTCCTGGTAATTCTCAATGACATGACAAACTACTGCGAAGCACTCCGCGAAATCAGCGCCGCCAGAAAAGAGGTACCCGGCCGGCGAGGCTATCCCGGCTATCTATACACAGACCTGGCGACTGTTTACGAAAGGGCCGGCAGAATCAAAGACAAAAAGGGCTCGATCACAATGGTCCCCGTATTAACAATGCCCGAGGATGACAAAACCCACCCCGTCCCTGACCTTACCGGCTATATCACCGAAGGCCAGATTATTCTCTCCCGCTCGCTGCATAGAAAGGCCGTCTCTCCGCCGGTCGATGTCCTTCCAAGCCTTTCCCGCCTGAAAGATAAAGGCATCGGCGAAGGCAAGACCCGCGAAGACCACGCCGACCTTTACAACCAGCTTTACGCCGCTTATGCCCGCGGCAAAGAAGCACAGGAGCTGGCAGCAATTATGGGTGAAGCCGCCCTCTCCGAGGAAGATAAAAAATACATGACCTTCGCCGATAAGTTCGAGGCCGAATATGTCTCTCAGGATTATTATGATAACCGCCCCGTCGAACAGACACTGGACCTCGGCTGGGAACTGCTCAGCATGTTTGAAAACGTCGAGCTAAAACGCATCGACATAAAACTCATAGAAAAGTATATGCCGAAGTTCCGCAAAGCGGAACGTGAAGCGTGAAGAGTGAAGTGTGAAGCGGAAAAGAATGAATACAAAGGAAAAGATTAGGAATTTTAAGGATTTAGATGTGTGGAAGAAAGGTATAGAAATTGTCAAAGACATATACAAAACTGTAGATGGCTTTCCCAAAAAAGAATTATATGGTTTGGCAAGTCAAATACGGCGTTCTTCTATTTCTATACCATCGAATATTGCCGAAGGTTTTAACAGGTTTCACAATAAGGAATATAGACATTTTTTATATATAGCATTGGGGTCCTGTGCAGAGTTGGAGACCCAAATTGAAATAGCGGTAGAGCTTGAATATATAGACAATGAAAGAAAAGCTCTTTTACTGGAAAAGCTTGACCATGAATCTCGCATGCTCAGGAACTTAATCAAAAAGCTTAACTGAACTTATGTTAGGAGCGGAAAGCGAAATACGAGATACGCTTCACGCTTCACGAGATACGCATTATGCTGGCCAACGTGAACGCAACTCGAATGCAGCTTTTATACCTTCGCAAGCGCGTGGCCTTGGCCCGCCGCGGCCATCGCCTGCTAAGCGAAAAACGGGATGAGATATCTCGACAGTTAATTCGCATAGCCCGTCAAATTCGGCCGTTGCGAAAAAAGGTCGAGACCGAGCTTTCACAAACTTTTCGACGCTTCATGCTTGCCCGTGCAACAATGGAGCCCGAAGACATAAAAGCCGCCCTTGAGGTCCCTACAAAGAAATTTTCATTGGCTATAGAATTAGCAAGCGTAATGAACGTAAAGGTCCCGCACCTGACAAAGGAGATGGAAGGCGAGATTATCTGTTACGGCTATGCAACAACTTCCGGTGAGCTGGACGTCGCGCTGCTGGCTTTGGAGCGTGCCTTTGATTCTTTAATCGAGTTGGCCGAGAAGGAAAAGCAGGCCCGCCTCCTCGCTACCGAGCTTCAGATGACCCGCCGAAGGGTAAACGTCCTGGAGCACGTCGTCATCCCCGAACTGGACGAGACCATCAGGTTCATCTTCGACAAACTCGCAGAAGCCGAACGCGACAACACCTCCCGACTTATGAAAATAACCGATATAATCCGCGCATAATTAGCCCTCATGTTTTACATGTGTTTGTCATTCCTGCAAAACCATGTTCGTTCTCAATGATCTTTTTTAAGAATCCGTCTACTGCCTTACTTTGTCAACAATTACTCAGGTTGCATACATTGCGCCGATAGCTTTTATGAGATAACTTATAAGTATAGATACAACCGCAGTCAGCAATGGAAAGATGTAAACAGTTAAAAACCTCCGTAACGTACTTATGTCAAATGGCCAAACCGGGATCTGGTTAACGAGCTCCTTTAGTTTTTGCAGACGGTCGATCATCTCCTCATCTTTCTTGGCCATTGACCGTTCCTCTAATTCTTGCATTATCCGAGTATATTCGTTCTGCAATTGTGTCGCCACCTTTGCCTGTTCTGCCTGTTTCGCCGACAACATACTCTTTCTAAAGGGAAGAAGGGGACCTATGAAAATAACCGGCCCCAAAGTAATATAAGCAACAAAACCCGCAACGAGCAACGGGATTGTGCGGGCGTCTCCTCGCTCTATATTTACGGCTAACAAGGCAAGCAAATTCAATCCGACAACAGCCAACAGATATTGGTTCCTAATACCAATATATCCCACGGCCCTAAGCCCGCAGCAATTGTCATAGTGGAAAGGCCAGATCCTGATTTTAAAGTTCTTAGTAAGGCTGAACAGTAAAGCTATCGTAGCCAGTCCCTGGCTTGCATAAACGCTTACGATCCAGTAAAACAACGGAATCTGCCAGCATAAATACACCCAGCCTGCGGCATTTACTTTTCCATCGTCGCCCCCCCAACCTGTATAGCCCTCCAGCGTTAATACCGATTTATAATTAGCGAAAGCAACGGCGAAAGCCACCAGTACGCCGCCTAACTGGCCAAAAACATTTACCATTTTGTATCTCTTGTTCCATGTACTCACAAACTCACTGACTTTTTCGCCGCGATATGTCGCACTCCCGCTTATAATACTGGCAATCCGCCTCGGAACCATACTGCGCTCCGAGAGAGCAAATATTACTAACAAAGGAAGTGTAACAAGGTACATAAACATCACATTCCAGTCATTCAGGAAGCCGACTTTGAGCCCCAAATTCGCATCACGCCTCAAATTGTGTGGCACCATTAACAACACAATAATCAGAGGAATCCCATAGAAAAGAAATGCCGTGATGAACCAGGGCATGAAATAGGTCTTCAGAAATGTCTCCTTTTGTACGGGTGGACGCGTGAAAAGGTGGTGCAATAACGAACAACCGCATATATCTAACTTGCCGAATTCGTTCTCAATATTTTCAGTAAGATTTTCAGAATCCACAATTACCTCCATTTATTCCAATTAGATCTTGTAATATCTTATCGATACCATACACGAATCCAAACCTTCTGATTCGCCGCGTTAGATTGGCCGGAAAGTCTTAAGTCCGGTGTTATTCTTCTCATCTTGCACCCACTTCGCGTCCCATTCTTCCGAGAATTTTAGCCGTTCCCGGCTAACAGCACAACATCCTTTCGGCCTTTTTCAAAAAGATAATCCCCCCATCCTTCTCCCCTCCTCCGCATATATAAGCCGACACAGAACACTCAAATATTGATAATAAATTTAAAAAAACTTTTCGCCTCTGACCGATAAAACCGCTCGTCTTTCCGCCGGCCAACCGAAATTGCCCTTTAAAGCCATATCCTGCTAATATTCTTTTGAAACAAAAAGCTGTTTTTGATATAATTCTATGAACATTTGAAAACGAATTTATGGGGGAACAAATGCGGAATAAGATTAAAAAACTGGCGTTTCTTACAATGATTGTGGTTGTAATTCTATCTGTTTTAGGCGTTGCAAAATACCTAAATATGCAGCCAAAACAAATCGTATCCGGCCTGACATCACTGGCCACGCAACTGCAAACGCAAATACACACACAACTGCAAACACAACTACAACCAATTGAACACCTGTCAACAACAGAAAAATTGTGCTTCCCTGCCGCGATGTTCTTACTTTTAATATTAAGAACTACGATGGTAAGAAGAATTACCGGCTGAAGCTTACGAGTTGATAACTGAATATGTAAATTCGCGTAAGTGTCGTGCATAAATACTCACTTTCGCGGCTACAAAATATATGGCGACAATGCTGATAATACGCCCCCCGCTCCTCGGCTTTATATTTTATCTATCCGCAGGCGATTTCTGTATATCTCTGTTGCCCTGTCAAAATCCGCCCTGCTTAAATTCAGCTTGTCAAAAAGCTCATCAGGCAACGCAGTCGATATAATATCGCCGCTCGGATCGCTGGCCGATACAAAATGCGACAAAAATATTATCCCACCCGGAAAACTGAAGTCCCCGTTAACAAGCGGCGTATGATGTCTCAATACCCCTTCCTGAATGACCGGTAAAAGATTCCACTTCCGGCAGATTTGCTTCCCAACTTCACAGTGATTGGTCCCCAGCGTCGCTTTTTCCTCCTGCACAATCGATGCCATCTTGTCCCATAACGTCCCCAAAACGTGTGCGCCGGTCTTATCACTCGCCACAAGAATGGTCAGACGGCCCACATCATGAATCAGGCCGGCAAGGGCATAGACTTCACACTCATCACGCGGCATATCTGAAATCTCCGCCAGAATACGGCACCCGATAGAAACCTCCTCGGAGTGGTCAACATATTCGTTCAGATACTTCAGCGAGGCGAACTCATCCTGTATAACGTGACGAGCATAAGATATCCCAATCAACTGGACCAAAGGCTGGATACCAACCTCCCTCACGGCATTGGTGATAGTCTCAAAATCCCTGTCTTTACCGAAATAAGAACGAGCCAGATTCAATAGCTCGTCCCTGAGTTTGGGATCGCTTTCTATCAGGCGAATCAGTTCTGCGCCATCTGTGCTTGGCTTCACCGCGGCCGAAAGCAATCTGTCAATATCGGTGGGGAAAAGCGGCAGGCTTTCCACCAATTGCGTTATCCTGTTGGATAGTTCTTCTCGGTTCTTCATTTTTCCCTCCATGACTATTCGCCTTTGTACTCAACGGCACCCGGCTAAAAAAAAACACAGACTCCAAACTCGTTTCTACTCGTTTGATATCGTCTCATCACAAACTACTTATACAAACCGACAATGTCAAGGCTAAATTACTGTTCCATAAAAAGTGAAGCGCATGTCGCTAAGGTTGACGAAGATGAACAAATTACTCCGACTATACTTATTATGCGAGGCTTCAAACCTATCGCTAATGATACCTGCGAAGTTTCTTTTCGGCCAGCGCCCTTTTGACCCAGTCGACTATGGCAGGAGTGTAATCATAATTCTCAAGGTCGCCGATATCATCCGGGTCAAACGGCCCTGCCGCTCCCAAAATCTCACCCATGGCAGTGCTTTTGATAGCGTAAACCTTGCCATTCTCATGCTGCCAAAATCCCTTTATCGTTTGCATCAGTTCTTCCTCATTAAATCGGTCCCCGACAGGCTTTCACTTACTTGTTGTTGGGGGGCGGGGACCCATTCATTTTGTCTTCAACAGTTTTTCATATTCCATCTCGAAACGCAGCTTATGCTTGATCTCCTGCTCGGCCAGGGCCATAAGAGTCTCGTATGAATCTTCATCTCGAGCATTTGCCGCCAGTTTCACATAAAATCTAAAAGCCGCATCCTCCTTTTGTATACCCAAAAGCAGCATGTCTTTGTAATCCATATCGATCCAGCTGTCAGGTTCTCCAGTATCAATCCGCTCTTTGAATAACGGTTTTTGCGATTCCTTCATGACCTTACCCGTCTTCAGAATTTCCAGTTCCAGCTTGGCCTTATGCTCTAATTCTTCATCGGCCAGTTCCTCAAAAACCTTGCGTAATTCAGGATTTTTTGTACGTGCGGCCAGCTCTAAAAAAAGCTTGTTGGCGATTTCTTCTCTGGTAATTGCCAGTTCTAAAATCTCCTCATTAGGAACAAAATCTGCCATTCTTCGCCCTTCTGGGTAATTGTCAATTCTACCCTTGTACGAAATACTTGCCCCTGCTCCATCGAGGGAGACGGAGATCAAACAATTCTCTTAGTTGTAATTCTCTAATCCAAAGCATCTGACCGTTGTTACCCTGTTCTCAATATATTATCGTATTCCATCTCGAACCGCATTTTATGCCTGACCTCCTCCTCAGCAAGGGCCAGAAGGGTCTCGTACGCATCTTCTTCTGTAACCCTTGACGCCAAATCCACGTAAAGACGAAAAGATGACTCTTCCTTTTGCATCGCCATAGTAAGCAGGTCCTTGTAATCCATATCTATCTCGGAACCAACATCTGCAGCATAATCATTAGCTTCAAAATACAGCTTTTTCTTGCCCTCCGTTACGACCCTGCCCGTTTTGACAATCTCCAGTTCGAGCCTGGCCTTGTGCTCTAATTCCTCGGCCGCCAGCTCTTCGAAAACCTTTCGCATATCCGGATTGACCATCCGTGCAGCAAGCGCCATCAAAAAAATATGGGCGTCCTCTTCCCTGGCCACTGCCAGTTCCAGAATCTCCTCAACGGTTTCAAATTCGGCCATCTTGAGAACCCTGCAAAGCGAATTAGTATTGAATATAGTCTTTAGGATTGAGTATATAATATGAAATATAAAACAGCAAGAATTTTGTGAGGTATTAAGAACAAATCCCCTTATTCACTGCGATGAGAGGGCGCAAATAGCTACATGCGCGGATCCGAATTCGGCCCGAGAAACCACATCGTCGCCGGCCTGCTGTATTTCTTTTCTCTTCTTGATGGGCGCTGTCCACAGAAATATCTTGTGCTGGGCATTGTCCTCACTTGAGGTCAGATTGACAACCTTGTCCGGCTTGACTCCTCGCATCCTGAAGTCGTGAGAGACGATCCGAGACCCCGCCCTTGAGCTTCTTCAACTGAGGAATAAGCTTCACATTCAGGCTCGGAAGCAGATAAAGCGTGATTACATCCGCCTTGCTAAGGTCAAGAGTGAAGATGTCCTTCTGCTCAATTGTAACCAGGTGCCCTACATTGTTTTTGGCCACATTTTCCTGCGATTCCTTGATACGCTTCGGATCTATATCGTAGCCCACGGCTTTGCACCCGAACCGCTTCGCCGCCGTCACTACAATCCTGCCGTCACCGCAGCCAAGATCATAAAGCAAATCGTCTTTTTGAACATTCGCCAATTCCAGCATCCTGTCAACCACATCATTAGGCGTAGGCACATAGATAACATCAGGCTCTCTCTCGACTTTCTCAACAACATCGGTTACTTCCCCCTTCTCGTTTGTGATTATACGGACCTCCATTCTTGGCGGCTGCTTCTCGACGGCCTCGCTGACAGAAACCTCAGGTACATGCAAACCGTCGCTCTCGTAGGCCGATACAATCACAGGAACAGGCGAGGATTCAGGATCATAACATCCGGGGATAAACACAAAAATGATAAGCACCAAGCTACGCAGTTTCTTCATCCTGTAATCTCCAAAGAACAGCAAAATCCAAAACTCCACATTCTAACCTGTCCAGCCTTATAATCAGAAACAGTAAAATAACAAAAAACATGTTTCAAATCAATAAAATACGTAGAATCGTGAAATCCCTTCCCCAATCACCAATACACGGGCATCGGGTATCCTTCATCTCGCCGGGCTTGCATGCGAAAACAAGTAAATACGGGAGTGGTTATTATAATTTAAAGTTCTCAGCAATGTATTTGCGAAGCGAACATTTACAAAAACGGCCCGACCCAAAAGTAAATCCGAACTCACAAATCTCCCCGTTTTCATCCAAACACTTGACAAGTTTGCCGTCACAAATAATCCTCACTTCGCACAGGTTCTCAAATCCTGACTTGTAACACTCGAAATCCTTTGGGCATTGCATCCCCCTCATGATCTCCCGTATTTGGCGTTCATGCTCTTCTGTGATATCCATATCTCTCTCCCTTCATCTTTATCTTCACTCCACTGTTAAAATAGGAGCACCGCTGCCTGTGCGTATGTAAGGCCCACAAGTGTATGGAGACTGCCTGGAGCGATGCCCCTTAACAAAAATAAAAAGTGGTCTCTTCTTTGCGAGAAACTGCAACATATTTACCCCCATGAATCCTTTTCAACATCTGTGAAAGTAATGAAATTTTATGTTTCTCCCGGCGGTTAAGCAAGGAAAATAATAAAAAATTTTCGCCTCTTTATAACACAGAAAAGAAGGCCCATAAATCACCAAAAAACCGGTCTTCACATCAAAATATTTCACCTCGCACCCACCTTCACCGGCAGCTCACAAAAACTTAATTTTAATCTTTTATACTTGATTGTTGATTCTTTCGAAAAGGTCGGGTAGGATAACCGGATATGCAAAATATTGACAGCCGGTTGTTCCAACAGGAGCTTTCGTAAATAGCAAGGAAAAAAAGAAATGGATATTTATGTCGGTAATTTGTCTCCCGATGTCGGCAAAAACGACTTGATAGAGATTTTTGACAAGTTTGGTGAAGTTACAGAGGTCCGCGTGATAAAGGATAAGTTCCGTGGAAAATTCAAAGGATTCGCCTTTATACAAATGCCTTCCGAGGAACAGGCAAAAAAGGCTATCGAGGAAATCAACGGCCAGGAACTCAATGAACGTGCCCTGACTGTCAGCGAGGCAAAACCAAAGGCACAACGCCGAAGAAAAAGCAGGAAAAAAGCAAGAAAAAGAAAAAAGCCGGGAATCTATGGGGGGGAGAACAGAGATAATTTCGGTATCAGGCGTCGGGGAAAAACCGGAAAAAGGTACTAAATACAGAATTTTCTAACCCACCTGAAATTCTAAATTCTCAATGCTTACTTCCCCCTCCATTCCATTTCGAAATAATACAACAACTAAAAGAGTACTAACAAGGATTTTTGAATCTTTTTGTGCTCAACTCAGACATTCATATGACCGATAAAGCATTAGAAAGCTATATTCCTGTATTGGAAAAAATTGGGAGACAAAAAATGGGAATCGATCATTCATCGCAGGGCATTTTGACTGTTGACTTACTTCCGGAACCGGATATGGGCAATGAACTCGAAAAAGTTCATAAAATTGCGAGTGAAGAAGCTGATTGTGACGTGGTAGTTGATTTCTCCAGCGTCGATATTATAACCTCTACGAATATCGCCAAACTGCTGAAGTTAAAAAAGCTCCTTGATGGTTTCGGTCATCGGCTTGTTCTTTCCGGTCTTATTAGTGCGACCAAACAAATCTTTAAGCTGGCCGGCCTTGACCAGGTCCTCGAATTTGCCGATGACAAATCTGCCGCCCTATCAACAGTCAAACATGCACGGAACGTAAAAGCCTGAATCTAAAATTACTTCCTGAGTATTCTCGCTAGGCCTACCCGAATCCCTGTAGGTCGTCGACAGGACCACAGACACCTTTTAAATATAATTCTAAATTCTGCATCCTCAATTCTACTTTCCCCTAATAACAACCCATCCTGAATCATTTCTATCTGCCGCCTTTTCCTGAAAGTGTTTATATATCTTTTAATTGGCTTGCAGTGCGTTTCACATATAAACGTGAGTTTAAACATTAAAAAGACCAATCGAAAAAGTGAACACAAAATTATGAGTAATCGAGATTTTTCTGGATTAAAGTGAAATTAATTGTTAAAACAATACGACTTATAAACCGAAATAGGGCAATAATGGCTCCAGGTAAACTGAATATCTACAAAAGGCCAAAACTTGAAAGGCCAAGGATGTTGTTGGGTTTTTCCGGCTGGATGGATGGCGGAAACGTCTCGACGGGAACGATAGAGTGCCTTATTGTAAAGATGAGGGCAAAAAGATTTGCGGAGATCGAACCTGAGGGCTTCTATATTTACAGCTTTCCCGGTTCCATGGAGGTTACCGCTCTCTTCCGGCCCCACACAAGGATAAAGGACGGCCTGATTGAAACTTACCAGAGGCCGACGGACGCATTCTTCTACAGCACAGAACACAATCTTATACTCTTTTCGGGCAAAGAACCCCACCTGCAGTGGGAGGAATTCGCCGACTGTATCTTCTCACTGTGTACGGAATTCGACGTCAAAGAGATATATTTCATCGGCAGCGTAGCGGGACTGGTGCCCCACTCTCGGGACCCAAGAATTCATTGCACGGTTTCCGACGCAAAATTTAAACCGATCTTGGAGCAGTACGGCGTAAAATTCACTGACTACGAAGGACCGGCCAGTATCATCACATACCTGTCGGTAAACGCAGGCAACTATGACATCAGCATGGCCACTCTGGTCGCGCTGATACCCGCTTACGTGCAGGGTAGAAACCCCAAATGCATCGAGGCCGTGACAAGACGGCTCATGGGTATAATGGGGATTCAAATCGACCTTGAAGACCTCAGGGCAATCAGCGATGAATTCGAAAAGAAATTAAATGATATAGTTCAGGACCAGCCCGAACTGGCCAACAATATCCAGAAACTGGAAGAGGATTACGACAACGAGATTTTCGATAGCGAAATGGGCGATTTGAAAACATGGTTACAACAGCAGGGAATACGCCTCGATTAACTAAATGCTCCCTCGACCAAAAGACTCACTTCTAAAAACCACCAAAATTCCTTAAGACCGCCCCTCATTACAGTGACAAACTTGATAAACCTGTAAGTTCTTCAGCAGGAAATTAACAAATGAAATTCAGTTTGTCCAAATGGGACTTGAGATGGCCTCCTCGTTATTGGCCTGAAAGATTCGCACGTAGTAGAATGAGGTTTGGCTCTTGTCAAAATCTTTGTCCCTCCAACTTAGCTCAAAATACCTCTTGTTTGGCTCGGCGGTAAATACCATCTCGCCGTTCTTGTTGATCACAACTCGTGTGATGTCGGCTGTACCCACCGCACTTACTGCAAAGACGGGTGATTCCACAGACTTGAACTCGGAACCCATTACATGTCCACCTGCTGTGAACTCAAGTATTATGCGATCCCCTGATGTCGCGTAACAATAACGGTCGTAAAGTGCTGTAAATATGGACTTACGTGTGAGTCGTTCTGCGTAGACTGCTATCAGACCCATTCCGACCTCTTCCGGCTCAAAGGCTGAACTTTTATCTCGTCCGCGTTTCAAATAGCCGTAGCCGGGATTACCATAATGGTTGTCGCTGCTGGCCATGATGCCGACTCGGTGCCCTTTTTTCAGAAACTCAGCCGCCCAGGGTTGACTTCGGAAGTGTTCGCTGTAGATTTCGATAAGGCGCTGTACTTTCGGATTGTGCCATTTGGGATTACCCGCCCTTCCCCCTCGATGCGGGATGCAAAACACGTTCTTATCTCTTAATCTATCCTGCAAAATTGCAAAAAGTTCTTCTATGTGCCCCACCTTCGGATCCGGGCCATGATAAAGCTGTGGATTTAACTTATTATAGGCCGTCTTTGACCGGTAAATTGGCGGGTCCTCATCCAGCCAGTAAACGTTATGATCTCCCCCTACGTTGGCCGTACCGCTCCATTCGTACGCATTGAAAGTTACAAACCGCCCCGGCCTGTTAACCCGATTAGTAACGGCCTTTGAATGAGTCCACATTTCTTCCGTCATCTCGAAGGCATGATCGGAAACCGCGCAGAAGTCCAGCGCTGCTGCTCCTCTGGCAAAGTCGTAATACTCTGCGACAGTACCCCGGCCGTCGGATTGGAGTGTATGACCGTGCAAGTCTCCCCAAAGCAACACCCTCCTGGGCCGCTCCTGCAAAACCTTCACCGGATTGCCCTGATCTCTGAAAGAACCATCCCCGGCGGTAACAGTCTGAATACCTTTTCCATTGAATGTAATACTCTCGAATCGATGTACACCGCGATCCTCCTGAGTGAAAGTATAATCCTCCGGAAGAATTGCTGAACTGTCGGTTGAGTTAAATCGAATAGTTCCTTTGTAACCGGCAGCGGGATTTCCAAAACGATCTTCGGCCCTGACAACGCACCAGGTTGGCTTGCCTTCCACCGCATCCGAAGGCATCAATACGGTCAACTTACGTGCCTCGGCCGCAACAATCTCAACTGCCGGACTATTGGCCAGGGGCAGGTATTCCCCTTTACCGAGCGGGTCGACGTATAACTTGAAGACATAGGATGGTTCATCAAACGGCTGGACCTGGAAGCCGAGCGACCCGCCTGACTTATCACCATAGACTACCTCAACAGTCTGACCGGCCTTGAGCCCAGGTTTCCCGACGATGACCTCTACAATGTTCTGCCAGGGAAAGTATGGGCCCATAAAGCGTTTACTCCAGTTGTCGCATTCAACTGAAACAGATACGGGTATATCATTAGAGGCTCTTGCGGATAGATATCCGGCAGATTTCGGNNGGCTCTTGCGGATAGATATCCGGCAGATTTCGGGTCCTCGTTCTGTACAGGGCTCCACAGATGATTCATATGTCGCAGAGCGACGCGTACGCCCCCGCCCGGTCGGATCCCTTTCTTTCCGGCCGTGTAAACGACAGTCCATCTCTGATGACTGTGGACTTCGGCGGTTTTAGGGCCTTTCAGCTTTGCTGTACCGATACCTTTAAATTCCCGAGCAGATTCCGGCTTGACCAAAGATGCTATCGGTCGCCCAGTAGCCTCGTTGGCTGCTGTTGCACAAGCACTGACAATAACCAAAGCAATCACTAAAACCATCTCTATGGAGAGTCTTGTAAGATACTTTTGTTTTATATGGATGTTCATTCTTCTAACCTCGTGCTCCAGAAATTTTACATTGACCACCTGGTAATATGCCATCATAACAGTATTCCTTGCAATCGCAACGATTTATGCTAACCTTTGAGGATGAATAAACAGATGCACGAAAAAACCCGGAGCGCATGGCTCCGGTATAACAGGTGAAAGCCGAACCAAAAAGTAAAACTGAATTCTTGGAAAGGACCATACCAATTCATACACGACCAAACAAAAAAATCATAAATCGACGCGATTTCATTGGACTCACTGTGGCGACTTTTACCCGAGCCGTGGCAGCCACGGATCGAAGGTCGAAAAATTCCCTAAAGCCCTCTTCCCAACCAGCATCAGTACGGCCCAATTTCATCATCATACTTTGTGATAACCTTGGTTACGGTGATTTTGGTAGTTTCGGCTCTAAGATAAATCGCACGCCTCATATCGACCAGCTGGCCCGGGAGGGAATGCGCCTCACCAGTTTCTATTCCTCAAGCCCGGTCTGCACACCATCGCGGGCCTCCCTGATGACCGGCTGCTACGCCCAAAGGGTAGGCATGCACATCTCCGACAAAGGTGGATGGGTGCTTCAGCCGGTAAGTGCCATAGGCTTAAATCCGAGCCAGGTAACTATTGCCGAGATTCTCAAAGCCCGGGATTATGCAACCGCCTGTCTGGGAAAGTGGCATCTCGGCGACCAGCCCGAGTTCCTGCCAACACGTCATGGTTTCGATTACTACTTAGGCATACCTTACAGCGAAGACATGGTGCCGCAACATACACCGTCATGGCCGCCGTTACCCTTGATTCGCAACGAAACTGTGGTCGAGGCCCCCGTCGACCTTACCAGCATGACTAAGCGATACGTGCAGGAAGCAGCGCTATTCATCAGGAAAAATCAAGACAAACCGTTTTTCCTTTATTTTGCTCATCATCTTCCCGGCAGCAGAAAACTCCCTGTTGTCGACCCGCAATTTCACGGCAAATCCGCCAACGGTCGCTACGGTGACAGCGTTGAGGAGATTGACTGGTCCGTTGGTCGGATTATGAGCGAACTTAAAAAACTTGGGCTCGATAACCGAACCCTTGTGGTACTAACATCCGACAATGGCACACCACATCGTAAAGGCGGCAGCAATGCTCCCATGGGAGGATGGGCCTACTCAACCGCCGAAGGCGGCATGAGAATGCCCTGTATTGTGCGCTGGCCTAATAAGGTCCCGGCCGGCAGAACCTGCGACCAATTATGTACGATGATGGACCTGCTACCGACGTTCGCCGCTCTCGCCGGCACGGCTGCACCTCGGGATAGAATAATCGATGGCAAAAACATCTGGCCGCTATGGTCCGGCAGCACCGGCGTAAAATCACCTCACAAGGTGTTCTATTACTACATGATTAACCAGCTTCAGGCCGTGCGCTCCGGCAAGTGGAAACTGCACCTGCCGCTAAAGAAAATCCGAGGCAGGCTCGTAAATAGACCTTTGAAACTGATAGACCTAAGCAAAGATCCGCAGGAAGCCAACAATCTCTCCCAGCAACACCCGGACATAGTGCAAAAGCTAATGTCTCTTGCCGAGCAGGCACGTCTCGACCTTGGTGACCTCAATCGCCCGGCCACAAACCAACGACCCCCCGGCCACGTGGACCATCCCACCCCCCGAATAATCTTGAATTAATCGATATTCCCTTTTAATATCAGGTTGTTTATGTCATCCTCTGCCTGCTATGCTCTACTACTAAACTGTTCTACAGTTCAAATCCTCCAATACACATTAATCGCATTTCTACCTCCGGTCCGAATTTTCCTTACTCACTCCGGCCCTAACGGACCTACGTGATACCATACGATGCTCATCGCGGCCTTCGGTAGAAATGCTACATTTCCCTCCATTTCGCCTCCAGGTCATTCTGAGCGAAACGAAGTGAAGCGAAGAATCTCCTAAAATTTATCGTTAATCACTCGTCCTTAATATCGTCAACATATCCCTTCAACGCTCTCACTGACATCGGTTAAATGTGGCGCAAAATTCGCGCGTCTCATATATCCACACATCGCGTTGTAAATAATTCGGTTGTATCCCTGCGGTTATCTGGAAGTTGAAGTTGAATGGCTCTGTCTCAAAAACGTTGGACGGCACCCACAAGTCGTAGTACCTGTGGTATCCGGGTTCTCCTTTAGTATGATCTGTGATTAAAAATTTGTCTCTTTTAACTTCCTTCCAGGGAAGCAGTGGTAGTTTCTCAAAGGAGGATGCATCGAAATGCGAGTACTCGATACTGAACTCCGGTATTTTTATGATAATCTCATACCAACAGGCTCCACCTTCCGGATTCAGAAATTTGTATTCGACATCTAATTTCAAAACGGGCGGTGGAGTCTCCTTAAATTTTGCCCACCGCATACTACTCCACTGAAATTCGGTTTTTCCCTCGTTGTTAAACAGTTGTACGATCGGTTTAACAGGCCATTCACATACATGTATAAACTCTTTAATTGTGCTTCTCCTTCAATTTTATCAGACATATTTTCATCCTGTCTTATACTGTTGCTTTCAGTCTCCAACCCAAATATGGGAACATTAAAATATAATGATAACACTCATGTTAGTCAAATCAACTGTGCACTTTGACTTTTACAAAAAATGTAAATTTTTCTCTGTTTGCAGGCCGATTTCGGGGGCGGGTAAAAAAATTTATCTTAGTTAGGTGTAGGGTGTGCAAAATTCATTTTTGCACACGCGGAAACTACATGCTAAATACTAACGACTAATTTGCCGCATTTCTACCTGCGGTTCGCATTTTATTTACTCACTCCGGCCCTAACGTTCCTCCAAATAATCAATAAGCCTTGATCATATATATAAAACGCCGGTCGTCCCGGCCTCGTTTACAATAATCAATCATAAATAATAAATAATAATTTATATGGCCTCCGGTAGAAATGCTGAATTATTTCACTTCTCCATGATCCCCTTTTATCCTGTCATTCCGCACTCGATGCGGAATCCAGTTTTGATTTTTACATTGTATTTTTGACATTTGCTCTTTGATTTTTGATTTGTCTATGCTATTCTGTTACCATTAATTGATAAAGAAACCGGGATGTTACCACATAGACTATATACGAAGTTTACCCTAAGCAAAGTCGAAGGGAATATATACTAAATACTAATTGTGGCCAGATAAAATGAGTGGGAAACTTTTACTTCTCTATCGCCGCCGTCTGGTTAAGAGCAGGCTGCCTAAGGCAAGAAATAAAAACGTTGTTGGTTCAGGAACCGTTATAGTGTCGAGTAAATAGAACTCAAAAGGACCGCCAAAGAGAAATATCTCAGCTTCCGTCGCACCACCTACCATGCTCCAATTGATACCACCAATGTATGTCCCGATACCAGTACTAGGAACACCATCTACATCACCTATGAATCCCCACATACCATCCATCGATGGTGGGCAAATGCCACTTGCCCTGGCATCATTACCGTAAATCACGGTGTCTTCTGGTGCTAAAACACTTACAGAACCGCCGCTGACCGCTACTTCGGATGTATCGCCGACCACCGCAAAATAAATATCATCACCAACTACATAACCTGAGGTCGCATAAACATCCACCGTATTACCCGCTCCACGACGAAGTTCCAAATTCATCATCGCATTTGCCGCCGAAGCCATCGAAACAACTAACATAAGAGATAACAGAATTTCCGCTTTTTTAAGCATTTTCAATCCTCCGTAAAACTGAAATCATTATACGACTTTCCCGGTCCTCTTGTCAAGGCTATGATTGTAAAATTCGATATTTCGCACCAATTCGACTGTTTACCGTGTTTTACTGAGACTGATGGGCGGTGACATTAAGGTTGCTTAAAGAAATTATATATCTTACGAGGAACCAGTAAGCAATAAGCACGAGTATGCTTATAAGATATACAATGATTAATTCCGAACACAATTTATAAAAACGTAGACAATTCAGAATACTCTCAGACTGCTCAGCGGATTCAGGGTTGTA
>JAABXR010000141.1:1354-5333 GCA_011776225.1 Phycisphaerae bacterium | reverse complement strand
ATACTCCTATTACGTTAGACAATAACGGACACACTATCAAGACAACAATAAAATGAAATAGCATCATAACTCCAGCTATTTCCCACCAGAGACCTCCGAGAATTACAGTAACGATTGTAACGATTAAGTAGAGACAATAGGTGAAAATAATAGATACTGGTAACACTAAGAACCATCTAATCCAACAGTAATTATCTGCCCTCCCTTCCATATGTATTTCTTCTTTTTTCTCTTCTTCACTCATCTTTCTACCTTCATTGGGCTATTTTACCATATACCTCCCGCAATAAGAAAAAAATAAAGAAATTTTTATAGCTCTACTTCTCTATACCCTCAATTTTGTTAATTTTCCTGTCAGCAGCGTCTTGGCTCTCCGCGGATTGTGACTCGATTTTCACACTTCCCATAGGGCGTTATTTATGTGCCTGTAAAGTATCTGTAGAGTATTCTGCTCCTTCTTATAGATCCTCGTACTGCTTACAGATGTTTACTCTGTCACCTTGAGCAGCCTGAAAGCTTCCTTTGGATTGTTGTAATCAAGATATGTCATTGGTGTTTCATTTATATATTGCGATGTCTCAAAAACAGATAACCGGCGTTCTGTCATAAAAAACCTGGCTTGTAGGATAAGCTCATTCATTGACCCAATGACGTGCCGGTTGGTCGCTTTTGCGAAGGATACTATCCCTGAATGAGGGTCTATGAGTCGGAGGTATAGAAATTCACAGCCGTCGTCTACCATATATTCCCGCATAAATTCCATCGTCCTCTGGACAATCTCATTATCGTCGGTTATACCCCGGCCGTGCATTATCAGGCTGTACAGTGAAGCTGTGTTGGTAACGATGATATACTGCGCACGCTCTGCCCTGAATAGATGGGCCGTCCAGTCGACAAACGGATTTTGACCGCTTGGCAAAGCAGGTAACTTCGGCAGTTTAACCTTCTTGGCCAGTTTTTGTGTAAGGCGAAATATCATTGCTCTTTGTATCCTTTCAGTATTCGGCTTTACAGTTAGAGACAATTGTAAAATTTGTTTCTCGCCGACACAAGAGCATTTTATTGGTTCCAATACGCCGAACTAAACCGAAAGATGGTATTCTGTAGTGTGAAATGTCACGACGCTCATATTTGGCGGTCAAGAAAAGCTCCTTTGGGATCATTTTGTGATTACTTTTGTGCATTTTGTACCTTTTCGTGCTTAATTTTCTCCCTTTTCCCTTATCCCTTTTCACTTCTCAATTCTAAATTCTCAATTCTACCTTCTACTCCCCATTTCTACCTTCGGTTCGCATTGTCTATATTCACTCCGGCACGTACGTGCCTCCGTGTACCAGTACGATGCGAATCGCGGCCTACGGTAGAAATGCTAAAATATCCGTCATTGCGAGGAGGCCGAAGGCCGACGCGGCAATCTCATTTTGAAAACTGTAGGGTGCGATATTTCGCACCAACTCGACTCTTTACCGTGTTTTACAGACAGTAGAGAACGGGAATATTAAGGTGGCTTGAGCGTCAGACCAATTATATGTAAGCAAAAAGTAGCACGCTACCCATAGGCCAATCCCAGTTAGCACAAACGCCAACGGCAGCACTCGGTGACGAATGTCCCGCTCGATGACCAACGGTAATATGGATAGAAGCAGACTAATAGGAGCAATGAGCCAGAAGAATTCAAATGAAACAATGGCTGGAGCAAACAAGTAAAACGAAATTAACCAATCGTATGGTTCACTCATAGGCGTGATAGCACAATAACAGGAATAAGGAACCATCAAAAGACCTAAAGAGAACGTAACAAAGCCCGCAATACGTGCGATGAGTGATATAACTTTTGGTTTGTGTTTTACTTCACTCATCCTCCAGCCTCTAACCTGCTAAAAACCTTATAAATACAACGAAAAAGGGTATCGCGCAAATACAAGCCCCCACCAACAGCAACATGGCGACACCTATAACAAATAGGATGAACAATATAATCCTGTGTGCTTCGCTTTTTTCTTTGTACTCTTCTTCACTCATCTTTCTACCTTTATAAGTTTATTTTATCACATACCGCCCAGGTATAAAAAAATTTTCAAATTATTTCTTAAAAAATGTTGGAATTATATTGAACAATATCGTTATGTTTGGTATAATTACAATCGCCAGTAGCTTGCCCCTACCTAATTGGGGGGAAGTGGCAGATAGCGGAGAACCGCACGTCGTATGCTGTTGTACAGCAAGGACTTCCGGCCAGCAGGCCAAGCCGGTTTTATTCTTTAACTAAAAGTGAATAGCCATGAACAACAAACTACCAACTAAGAACTACTGGCAACTGGCGACTGGCGACCGGCAACTTTATTCGACAAATGTCGAATGTTCTCTACAAATTCACTTTTTTATGCAAAACAAAGCCAAATTCCAAAAAGTCAAGTTGAACGTAAATACTGTTATAACAATGAACTACGTACAAATAGACACTTGGTCAATTAGGAAAAAACAAAGCCAAACAAACCCAAACAAAGCCAAAACGAACGCAATTTTAGCCGATAAAACGCCAACACGAACCCAAAACAAACCCAAACAAATCCAATTATTCTTTTTTGGATTCTATGGTTGCTATTTTGCCCAATTTCTGCTATGCTTTTGGCGATTTAATTGCCTATATTATGATTTGGCCCTTCGTGGGGCCGGATTTTCAATTAAAAGACTAAGTAGGAGGTTAGCAATGAAACATATCACACGCCGAAACTTTATGAAACGCTCGTTAGCCGTAGGTGCCGGCCTGACAATAGCCCCGTTTGCGCGGGTCCGGGGGGCCAACGACGACATCCGCGTCGCCGTCGTGGGTATTAACGGCCGGGGCGGCTCGCATATTGGCAGTTTCGACAAGATGGATGGAGTCCGGATCGCGGGACTATGCGATATTGACCTGAAAGTACTTGAAAACAGGGCCAGGAGATTCAAAGACCGCAATAAACCTGTGGAAAAATACCAGGATATCCGAAAGCTCCTGGATAATAAGAACATCGACGCGATATCCATCGCCACGACCAACCACTGGCATTCGCTGGCGACGATTTGGGCCTGCCAGGCCGGTAAGGACGTTTATGTTGAAAAACCTGCCAGCCATAATGTCTACGAGGGCCGCAAGTGCGTCGAGGCGGCAGCGAAGTATAAAAGGATCGTGCAGCACGGCACGCAGAGCCGGGCAAGCAGCGGCTGGGCAAGGCAGGCCGCCGCTATTGCAAGCGGCAAGTACGGCAAGCTACTGGTATCCAAAGGCTACGCCTCAAAGACACGGTGGAGCATCGGCTTTAAGTCGATTCAGGAACCGCCAGAGCACATAGACTTCGATATATGGTTAGGCCCGGCACGCAATCAGCCCTACCACGGCAACCTGGTCCACTACAACTGGCACTGGTTCTGGGACTTCGGCAACGGCGACATCGGCAACCAGGGCGTCCACCAGATGGACATCGCCCGCTGGGGTATCCCCAACGGAACGCTACCAAAAAGCGTAATCAGTATGGGCGGCAGATGGGTGAACTCGACAGAAGGCAAACCTCCTTTTACCGACCAGGCCCAGACCCCGAATTGTCAATTGACGGTGATGGACTTCGGCGGCCCCCTGCTCGTATTCGAGGTCATCGGCCTAAACGACAGGGCCGGCGTCGACGGCAAAAAGTATTCTCGCAAGGTTGCTAACGAGTTCTATCTTGAGGAAGGCGCAATCAAGGGCGGCAAGTTTTATCCCAAGGGCTCGGACAAGGCTGAAAACCTGGTAGACGTAGATGTCAAGATGGGGCCCGGCGGCATCTTCGACAACTTTATTCACTGCGTTCGCACACGTAAGCGTGAAGATCTTCATGCCAATGACCTTGAGGCGCACCTGTCATCGGCGTGTTGCCACTTAGGCAATATCTCTTACCGGCTTGGCGAGCAGGTTTCCGGCAATACTAAGCCGGATGTATTCGACAAGCACGAGGAAATAGGT
>JAABXR010000141.1:0-1319 GCA_011776225.1 Phycisphaerae bacterium | reverse complement strand
GCGATGCTGACGTTTGATCCTGAGAGGGAAAGGTTCGTTGATAATCGCAGAGCCAACAGGCTGCTAACGCGTCGTTACCGCAAGCCGTTTGTTGTGCCGAGGGAAGTGTAAACTCCCAGAACGCGATCCGATTAAATGATTATTGAAAATTGATCGGTTAATTGTTCCTGGCCAGAGCCGTCGAAACCGTATCTTATGCGGCGGAAAGCGGTTAGCCGGAAAACAGGGCTTCAGATTCCAAAGCGTCTGAAGCCCAAACTCTTGCGCGAATGACTAAATGAGCAATTCTGTGGACGCGCATAAGAGGAAGTTGGGAGTGGAAAGGTTGTGTTTTCAAAACAGGTCTGGTATTCTATGTTACAGTTTTCGAATTTTGTTTCGCTCACTACTGCACTTTTCAAGTAAAATAGTGAGGTGTTAAAATGAAAAGTTTTAGAGCTAAATTCTTGAGAAAGTGTGATTGGTTTGTGCCAACTTTCTTGTTTCTATTTGTGTTTAGCTCACTTTCATCGGGTGATGAGGTTGATAAGCTGATTGAAGAAATCCGGGCGTCAGCCAGTTTCGCCTTCCACAGGGCCGATTTCTCTGCCAAACAGGAAGAATTTACGTTTGATTCGAACGAGGGGCAGATTGAGCGGAAACTGTGGGTTATTAAGGATAGAGATCGTTATGTGGCTATATGGCACGAGGAAGCAAGTAAGCTTTACGTTGTCGCGGCGAATCCAGGCCGGGCAAGTAAGGAAATCAAGATGCCTTCGGCGTACGATACAGGCGGTAATACCTTCGACGGCAAGTTGGGGGTTCGGATCACGACGTTTCCTTCCTGCTATGGGCCATTTCAGTCAGCGGAAAAACACAGGTTCAATTTCAGCGGGGGTTGGGGGACGTTGACACTTACAGATACATCAACCTGGATCAAGGAGCATAATACCGAAGCTGTGTATAAGCTTGTCTTCCGGTGTGATCCGGTCCTAGGTTACGTTGTGGATATTGATGTCGAATTCAAGACCAATGAGGAGGAAGATGAGAACGGGAATCCGTTCGAGCCCGAACTAATCAATCTCTGTCCGAACTATACCTCTATGCAAAAGATGCCGGAAGCCGGCTGGCGATATGAATACACGGTTTATACGCCATCGAACTCGGACAAGTACGTCGGCTGGATAAATGATATCCCGCAAACCGACCAAGTGGATGGAATTAAACTTAGAAACGGCGGTTTCATCTCGTATCTATTTGATCCCGGGGGGCAAGGGCCGGCGCTGACCTGCACCTTAGAGGAGGGTATAAATTTAAGGAGTGCCACATCCAACCTTGGA